>CAZYJB010000083.1:3160-9667 GCA_964647675.1 uncultured Verrucomicrobiota bacterium
CCCGGCGGATGCGGCGACCGCGAGTGGAATCAGCCGATCCAAGGGATTCGATGCGGCCGCGCAGTGGTTCCAGCGCCTCCTGTTCAACGCGGCGGATGAGTGGAGCACGATCTCACCGATCATGGCGTCGCGACTGACGGAACTGCGTCGCCGTGACCAGCCCATCCACATCCATCCGAACTGGCTCAACGATTCCATGGCCACCCAGGTCGCGGCCATGCCGGACAAGGTGGGGCGTCCGCCGGGACGGCGGGTGCGCCTCCTGTATGCGGGCAACATCGGCAAAAAGCAGGGCCTCCTGGAAACGCTGCAAGCGCTACAGAAGTCGGAGGGCGAGTTCGAGGTGATGGTGCACGGAGATGGCGGTGAGGCAGCAACCGTGCGTGATTGGATCGAGCGAGTCCGGGATTCGAGGTTCCGATTCGGGCCATTCCTCGACGAGGCCGGGTTCGTGGCGGCCCTGCATCGTTGCGACCTCTTCCTGATCTCCGAGCGCGCGGGTTCCGGCGCGTCGTTCATACCCAGCAAGTTGATCCCGTGCATCGCGACGGGAACTCCCGTGGCCGCGGTGTGTGACGGGGAGGGCCCGCTGGGTGTCGAGATGCAGGAGCACGGGTTGGGACTCCGCGTGTCCTGGAACGAAGTGGACGGTCTGGCTGCCCGCGTGACCGGCTCGGCGCGGGATTCCGACGGGTTCCGTGCGATGCAGATGCGATGCCTCGAGCGGGCGAAGGTATACCGGCGCGAACATGCCGTGGAGCAGTTTGCCGGGGGCCTCGAGCGGATGGTGGCGAAGCGCTCGCGGTCGGGCGTGCAAGGGAAGGTGGCGTGAGTTCAGCGACGCACATCGAGTTCGACACCGTGGCGCGGTTCGCGGGCTGGGATGCCGCACCCGCGGCCGTGAGCGGGCTCATCCGGGAATTTCAGGCGCGCCGCATCCTCGAGCTCGGCTCGGGAGCGAATCCGACCCTGGATGCGGAGACGGTGGCGCGCGAAGGCCTGGAGTACACCGTGAACGACATCTCAGCGGAGGAGTTGGCCAAGGCCAATGCCGTGTTCCGTCGTCTCGTGTGGGATGCGAGTCATGGCGTGCCGCCGGCGGACGCGCGGAGTCGGTTTGACTTCATCTTCAGCCGAATGGTGAACGAGCATGTCGAGGACGGGCGGGCCTACTACCGCAACATCCACGCGATGCTGGCGCCCGGTGGTGTCACGGCCCACTGGTTCTCGACCCTCTATGCGCTTCCGTTCCTGGCGAACAAAATGATGCCGGAGGCGCTGGGGCAGTTTCTGCTGCGGCGATTTGCGCCGCGCGACGAGCACCGGCAGGCGAAGTTCAAGGCACACTACAGTTGGAGCCGCGGACCGTCGGCGCGCAGCGTGGCGCGGTTCGAGGAACTGGGGTTCGAAGTGGTCCGGTACCACGGCTATTTTGGGCACATCTATTACCGCCGTCGCCTGCCGTGGCTGCATCGATGGGAGTCGAGGAAGGCGGCGTGGCTGGCGCGGCACCCGGTTCCCGGGCTGACCAGCTACGCGCACGTGGTGTTGCGCAAGCGGTAGGGAGGTCTGTGATCGATCCAGAGCGATCGGGTTTTCCCGGTCCGCAAGGCGAGCCTCACGGCTCGCCTTTTTTGTTGCCTGCGACCGGAACCGCACGGGCGCGGGCGCGGCCGCGTCCGATTCAGTAGGCGTTCCGACGGCTCATGAAGGTGGCCACCATGATGTGCAGATCCATGAGCAGACTCCAGTTCTCGAGATAATAAATGTCGAACCGGATGCGCTGGGCGAGGTCGGAATCCCCCCTCAGCCCGTGCACCTGCGCCCACCCTGTGAGGCCGGGCTTGCTGGCATGTCGCGCGTTGTAGTGCGGGATCTGATGCTTGAAGTTGACGATCAACTCCGGTCGCTCGGGACGCGGTCCCACCAGGCTCATCTCGCCTTTGAGCACGTTCCAGAACTGCGGGACCTCGTCGAGGTTGTACTCGCGCATGAAGGCGCCGATGCGCAGGCGCCGTGGGTCATCCTTCACCGCCCAGCGCGGTCCCGACTCCTGTTCTGCATCGAGACGCATGCTGCGCAGCTTGTAGATCTGGAAGAGCTTTCCGTTTCGTCCCATGCGCGTCTGGCGGAAGAAGACCGGCCCGGGGGACTCGAGATAAATGAGCACGCCACAGACCGCCATGATCGGGATCGACAGCGCGAGTCCGACCAGGGCGCCCACGATGTCGACGGCGCGTTTCAGGATCCGATTGCTGAGACGGTCGAGGGGCAGGCGGCCGATACCGAGGATGGGGACGCCGCTGATGGTTTCGAGTTGGAGGCCCGAGACAAGAATCTGGAAGTAGGACGGGATGACCTTGTAAGCGACGAATTCCTTCTCGCAGAGATTGGCCAGTTCAATGAGTTCACCGGTGGACGGATCCACATCGCCGACCACGACGATATCCGCCAGTTGGCGTTCGAGGAGTTGCGGCAGCTCGCCGTATCCTCCCAGGACCTGCACACCGGGCGGTGGCTTGGATTGAAAGCGGCTCTGGGCGGATGGCACGCAGCCGGCCACGACATACGCGTGACCCGGATCCGATTCGATCGCCTCGTACATGCGCGTGACCTCCGGCGTCCAGCCCACAAACAGCACGCGCTGACGGAGGCGCGCCGCGACGCTGCCGCGCTGGATGGCGCTGTGAAACGTCCAGCGCCAGGCCAGTGTGCAGGCGCCGCAGAGCAGCGCCGACGACGCGGCGTAGATGCGTGAGATCGAGGGTTGGAATTTCAGGGCGAGGCTGACGCCGAGATAGATGAGGAACCAGGCGAGCGTCGATTTGATGATGAGCAGGCTCACGCGTCGGTAGCGCAGGATGTGCCGGCCGTCGTAGACGCCGGAGTAGACGAACGACCCCAGCAGAAAGGCCGTTCCGACGCAGAATAGAGGCACGTACTCGACGAATCTGGGCAGCTCCGATACCTGGGTGCCGAAGGGGATCCAACCGGACTCGAACCGAACCCAGAAGGCGAGCACTAGCCCGGCCACGATGGCGAGCAGATCACCGAGAAGCGCGGCGACGGAGAGCGCCCCGAGAAACTGGGTCTGGCCGCTCTGCACCGGCAGCGCCCGCGAATTGCGGTTGGGCGGGCGTTGGGGTTCCACGGTGGACGGCATGGCAGTGCGATCGCGGAGCGAGTGTCGCGCATCGCCCGGCGTCCATCAAGGCGCGCGCCTCGCGGGTCCCTCTTTCACGGCCAGAGCGTCGCGGCGCTGAGGTTGGTGTACGAGCCCGAGGCGATGCTCTGCAGCGCGGCGACCCGCACCGCGTAGGTGCGTGGCGACGGAGGCGGCGTCGCGTCGGTGAACGTGTTCGTGGAGAGCCCCTCCGGCGTCAGGTGGGTCCACGCGGATCCCAGTCCGTTCGTGGAGCGGTAGACAAAATACGTCGCGTTGGTGAGCGGGCTGGCGGTCCAGGTAAACGTCAGTGCGCCGTTGTTGGTGGTGACGTTGAGTGCGGGGATGGGAGCGAGGGGCTTCGCGCGCAGCGTCGGATCGCCGTGAGTGGCGAGGTAGAGATAGCCTCCCTGGGAACGCTGTCCGGTGAAGACCCTGACCCCGCTGCCGAAGTTGTTGCTCAGGGTGGTGGAGACCAGCGGGAACATCCACGCGTCATTGAAGGTGCGCCGCCATTGGTCGGCCAGCGGCTCGGCCAGGAACGCACCCTGCATCTGCCATTCCGATCGCGGCGCACCGAGATAGGACCAGGCCAGGCCGTTGGTTTCGGCGGCGAGCAGGGCGCGGCCGAGATGGTTGCCGAGATGCCATTCGCTGGCGAACGAAGCCTCGATGAAGGAGAACGCGATGGGCGGTTGGTTGGCCACCTGGGTGAGGTCGGCGGTCACGCGGGGAGTGAGGCCGAAGTAGGCGTTGACCTCGGGGAGGGCATGAATGCCCCCTGGTCCGTTGCCAAAACCGCCGAGCAATCCCCAGACGCCAGGCGTTCCTGCGGTCAGGAAGTCCTGGGACGCGAACGCCGGGACATTGGTGCCGAACTGGGTCGTGCGCAGGCGAGCCGTGAGTTTCCGGATGGCGATGTGATAGGAATTGTTCGCCTCCTGCACAGCGTTCGAGGCGAAGAAGGCGCCCGCTACCAGGCCTTCGGGCACGGTGACCTCTGCGCGTCGGAATCGGCGCGCCTTGGCGACGTACCGGTTGAGCAGGTCGAGTTCGGTTCGCGGCGGGGAGACGGAGGCGAACGCGGGCAGAAGCGCCAGATCGACGCGGCCCACTGGAATCTCGAGCTCGGCCACGCCGTTGGTGTTCGGCGGGACAAGTTCCTGATCAAAGGCGCCGTCCCCGGCGAGATTCGGCACCGCAACGCCGGGCGCCGCGACCCAGTTCGTCACGTCGGTCCAACTTCCGTCGAGATCTCCGTAGTACGCGTCGGCGGGCAGTGGCCGGTACGGGTGCCCGTCCGGGCTCAGCATGCCGGAGAACGGGATGGGCAGGTGTCCGAACAGCAGGATGGCACGGGGCAGGGCGGGCGTGAGCGCCGCTTCCGCAGCGATCCAGGATTTGACCTCCGCGATGCGCGCGGGGTTGTTGGTGGGTGTGGCGTCGTCATGGCGCGGGCCATAGAGGCGCGAGACGGTCCAGCCTTCGGCCCAGAGATCGCGAGTCAGGTTGGAGATGGAGTTCCGGAAGGAGGGGAAATTTGTCAGCGAACGGTCGACCACCAGCAGCAGGCGGCCCGGCGAATCGTCCGGTGCAATGGCCACGCCGGCGCGGGCAGTGAGGTAGCCGGGCTCCAACTGCGATAACAGCTCCGCCGGCACCGGAATCCCGGTCGAGAGCCGGTAATCGTAGGCAAGTCCGGTGGCCACGTTGGTGTCCGTGTAACGCGGTGGGAGCGCGGAGGCGAGGTGAGTCCAGTTGGTGCTCGAGGGCGACCGGCGTTCGATGCGGTAGGGCCAGTTGGTCATGCCCTGCCAATGGAGTTGGACGCCGGACGGAGAGACCTGCGTCGTGACCGCCAGCGAGGTGGCGTTGGTGACGAGGTTCAACGGGATGTTGTAGGCGACGACACTGTCGAGGACGCCACGGAGCGTGCCGGTGCCGTCGGCGCGCGAGCCGAAATGCAGTCCGTCGGCGCGCGCTGAGGCGTCGGGTTTGGCCACGACGCCGGATCCGCGCGCCACCATTTCGCCATTGATGAACAGGGCGGTGGCGTTGGTGGAGTAGGAAACCTGCACCTCGATCGGAAACTCGGGATCATAATCGCCGGCGCAGGCGCGGAACGAGGCCTGAACATTGGTGCGCAGGCCGCCCGCCCCGTCGGGCGTGGTGAAGAAGAGGTTGGTGCCGCGTGCATCGAGGCGGAGGGCAAATCCGCCGACGCCGATCAGGTCGATGGTTTCACCCGGACCACTGCCGGGCGCACAGTCGGGTGCATCGCTGCCCCAATCCGGTGCGAAGGCGGTGCGGAGCGTTCCCTGGAGGAAGGTGACATTCACGTCACCATCGCTATCTCCGATCGGGTACGCGAGGCGTGCGGGGGGTGGTCCGATGTCGATGCCCCAAGCGGCTCCGGGTACGGTGGGCACGACGGCGACATTGTTCGTGACGAGGGGAAGTGATCCGTTGCTGGCGCGGTAGGGATCCGATTGGTTGTCGAAAGTCCAGGTGGCCAGTCGCACGGCGATGGCGCTCGTGGGATCGAGGGGTTTGGTGCCTTCGGCGAGTTCTGCGGCGGTGTCGCGGCCGTCGTCGTCCGGGTCCTGGTTCGGATCGAGATCGGTCGAAAGTACGGTGATGGCGGCCGGGTCGAGGGCGTAATTGTAGAGACGGACCTCGTCGAGGCGGCCGTTGAAATTGGTGAAGCCTGAGAGGCTGAACGGGAGGGCGCCGAAGAGGATGGGGTCCGCGGAGACGGCGGGAGGTCCGGCCATGGCGCCGGAGGCGTCGAGGGCGCCGTTGAGATAGACGAGACCGTTGGTGCCATCCCAGACACAGGCGATGTGATGCCAGGTGTTGGTGGCGAGGCTCAGGGAAGAGAAGAGAGACGGGTATTGGGCGGCGGGCGTGGAGAACTGGAAGAGGACCTTGCCCGAGACGCCCGGGGCGTCCCAGACGCCGAAGTTGCGGGCGCCGGTGCCGCCCTTGCCGAGGAACCGCGACCAGCCCTCGGGTTCGTGGTTCTTGAAGACCCAGAAGGCGACGGAGAACGCGTTGGTGAGTTGGAGATGGGGGGAATCCGGAATAACCACAGCATCGTCGATGCCGTCGAAGGCGAGGGCGTTGGTGAGGACGCCGGAGGCCCAGGCGACGCCATTGGAAAGGGAACCGTGAAAGGCGTTGGTGGTGGAATCGAATGCCGTAGAACCGGAATTAGTGTCGAGCTTCCAGGAAGCGATGAGGGAAGGGGGCAGCGGAGGAACAGGGTGAGGCACCTCGTCGTAGAGAGCGGTGATGGCGGCCGGGTCGAGGGCGTAATTGTAGAGACGGACCTCGTCGAGGCG
>CAZYJB010000084.1:0-9649 GCA_964647675.1 uncultured Verrucomicrobiota bacterium
GCGGGTGTGGCTGCATCACCGTCTCAAGAAGGATGACGTGCTGGAATGCCTCGATGCCGCAACCGGCAAGACCGTCTGGTTGTCGCCGCGTCCCGCGACCTATCGCGATCGTTTCGGTTTCGATGAAGGTCCGCGGGCGGTGCCGACGGTGGCCGGAGACGGGGTTTACGTGCTGGGCGCCGAAGGAACGCTCCGCTGTGTGACGGCAACCAACGGGGCCACCCGCTGGACGCTCGAGGCAGCGCGCGTGCTGGGGGCGGATCAGGGCTTCTTCGGGTTTGCGTGTTCGCCGTTGGTGGTGAGCAACACCGTGGTGGTGCAGATCGGCGGGAAGAATGGGGCCGGCGTGATCGGGGTCGATACGGTGACGGGAGCCGTGCGGTGGAAATCGACCGATCACGAGGCGGGCTACGCGTCGCCCGTGGCGGCCGTGCTGGGCGCGCGGGTGCGCGCGGTTTGTTTCACCCGCGAGGGGTTGGCGGTGTTGGAGGTGGATACTGGTAGAGTCGTGACGAGCCATCCGTGGCGCTCCCGCCAGAGCGCCTCGGTGAACGCGGCGACGCCTCTCGTGCTGGGCAACCGCGTGTTCCTGACGGCGAGCTACGACACCGGTGCGGTGCTGCTCGATTTGAGCGGTGTCGAGCCCCAGCGCCTGTGGTCCGGAGACGAGTCGTTGTCGAGCCACTACGCCTCGGTGGTGTGCCGGGATGGGTTGGTGTTCGGATTCCATGGGCGCCAGGAGCAGGGCGCGTCGCTGCGCTGCGTGGAGTTGGAGGGCGGGCGCGTGCGGTGGTCGCAGGACGGATTGGGCTCCGGCTCGGTGGTGCGGGCGGCGGATCACCTGGTGATTTTGACCGAGCGCGGGGAACTGATCGTGACACCCGCTTCGGCTGAGGGATTCCGACCCACGGCTCGCGCGCAGGTGCTGGGAGCAGGCATCAGGGCGGTGCCGGCCCTGGCCGACGGTGCCTTGTTCGCGCGGGACCCGAAGCGGTTGGTGTGTCTCGAATTGCGCGGGGGTACTGGGCGGTGAGGTGGAATGGCTCGCCGGCTCCGACTGTCGAGTCGGGCCGAAGGCCCGAGAGGTGACGGCCCAGGGCCATCGGCCCTGGGTGGTGGTGAGGGAATCGGTCGGCGTCCTGAAGGGACGCCAGGTCGGGCGAGGGGGCGTCCCGGTGAGCGACCTTTCGGCCCTCCAGACCGTTGCCTTTCTGCGGTGCGACGACCCGAGGCTGCGCCTTGGGCCATCCCCTGCGGCCCAGGTGGGGCCCGAACAACAGTCGGGACGGCGCAGGTTTCGACAGCGGGAGGTCGGCTTCCCAGATTCGGGAACCGATTGAGAGCGCGGGTGGCGGGAATTGATCTATTCCCCGCGAATCGCGTCATCGACCTCCGGTCGCGCGCTGGCACGTTTCTAGCCTGACCGGGGCGGGTCCTGCACGATGGAGGTAAAACGTGTTCCATGATTTGAAACTGGTTCTGCGGCAATGGATGAATCGGCCGGCCTTCGCGGTCGTGGCAGTGATGACGCTCGCGCTCGGCATCGGCGCGAACACGGCGATCTTCAGCGTGGTGGATCATCTGCTGATGCGCCCGCTGCCCGTGCCGTCGCCGGAACGTCTGGCGGTGCTGGCGCAGCATGGATCGAACGGGCGGCTGGACCCGGATTTCAATTTCCCGCTGTACCAGGATTACGCGCGCGGGAATACGGTGTTCCAGCAGTTGAGCGCCACCGCGGACCTGGCGGTGGGGCTCGGCGTCGATGGCGTCACCCAGCGGCGGCGGGCGTTGCTGGTTTCCGGGAACTACTTCCGCATGCTGGGCGTGGAGATGGCGTTGGGCCGGGGCTTTTCGGTGGGCGAAGGCGAGGCGGTGGAGGACGCGCCGTTGGCGGTGGTGAGCCACGGGCTCTGGCTGCGGCAGTTCGGGGCTGAACCGGGTGTGATCGGGCGCTCGGTCACGCTGAATGGATATCCCTACACCGTGATCGGAGTTGCGCCTCCGGAGTTCACCGGCACGCAGCGCGGTTATGCACCGGAGCTGTACGTTCCAATTACCGAATACGGACGCCTGATGGCGGATCGTCCCGGCGGCTTCCATCCGCTCGAGACGCGGTATTTCACGTGGCACTCGGTGATGGGACGGTTGAGAGACGGCGTGACGCTGGCGCAGGCCCGGGCGTCCATGAGGGTCCTTTCGCAGCAGGTGGCTGCGGTGAGTCCGGCGAATACCTCCACCAATCCGGTCGTGCTGCCGGGCGCGCAGGGGGTGAATGGACACCTGCTCGAGGTGCGGCTGCCCATGCAGTTGTTGCTGGGCACGGCGGCGCTCGTGCTGCTCATCGCCTGTGCGAACCTCGCCAATCTCCAGCTCGCGCGCGCGTCGACCCGACTACGCGAGTTTGCCATCCGCCTGTCGCTGGGTGCTCGGCGTGGCCGGTTGATGCGGCAGTTGCTGACCGAGAGCCTGCTGGTGTCGCTCACGGGCGGTGCGCTCGGCCTGGGTGTGGCGGCCGGACTGGTGCGGTGGCTGGATGCCTTCCGTCCGCCCTCGATGGACGGCGTGGCATTGACGTCCCTGGATTTGCGCGTGCTGTTGTTCACGTTGGTGGCCTCGGTGGGCACCGGCGTGGTGTTCGGCCTCGCGCCGGCCTGGCGCGCGAGCCGGCCGGATCTGGTACCGGATCTGAAGGGAGGTCCGCCCGGCCTCATGCGCGGTGCATCTCCGCGGCGCTGGACGCTGCGCGGACTGCTGGTTGTCGTGCAGGTTGGGTTGTCGCTGGTGGTTCTCATGAGTGCGGGCCTCTGCCTGCGCAGCCTGAACAAACTGGAGCGGCTGGACCCGGGCTTCGAACCCTCGAAAGTGGTGGCGATGTCCGTGGACCTCGGGCTCAACCGCTACCCACCGGCGCGCGCCGCGGGCTTCTACGAGGAACTGCTGGCGCGCGTGCGGGCATTGCCGGGGGTCGAGTCGGCCGCACTGGCGGCCAACACGCCGCTGAGCGGGCGTTCATGGGGCATGAGCCTCGAGCGCGTCGAAGGCTACCAGCCCACCGGGCGTGAGCGCCCGATCGGGGAGCTGAACCACATCTCGGCCGGATACTTCCGCACGCTGGGCATGGGCTTGAAGCTGGGGCGCGATTTCGAGGAGTCGGACCGTGCGGGGGGGCGTCCGGTGGTGATCGTCAACGAGGCGTTCGTGCAGCGCTATTTCGCGGGACAAAACCCCGTGGGAAAACTGATCTACCGTCACGGCCCGGGCGACGGCATCGCCACCGAGGTGATCGGAGTCGCGGCCGCGACGCGCAGCAACCGGCTGCGCGCAGAACCGGCGCCGGTCATGTACTTCCCCGTAACGCAGGCGGAAGAGCTGGCGCTGACGCTTTGTGTCCGGACGGCTTTGGACCCTGCGACCACCCTTCGGCGCGCGCGCGAGATGGTGCGTGCGATCGATGCGCAGGTGCCGGTGTTTGGCGAGCGCACACTCGAGCAGCAGAGGGCGGGATCGCTTTCGATGCAGCGCATGGTGGCGAGTCTGTTGGCCGGGTTTGGCGTGCTCGCGCTGCTGCTGGCGTCCTTGGGCGTGCATGCGATGCTGGCCTTCTCCGTCGCCCGGCGGCGGCGTGAAATCGGCGTTCGCATGGCCGTCGGGGCCACGTCACGGGATGTGATCACCTTGGTCCTGCGGCAGGGGTTGGGGCTGGCGGGGGTGGGGGCCCTGGTGGGCGTGCTGGGGGCGCTGGCCACGGGCCGCGCGCTGCGGGGATTCCTGTTCGAAGTGGAACCTATGGATCCCGTCACCTTCACAGGCGTTCTCCTCGTGCTGGGTGCGGTGGTGGTGCTGGCCTGCTGGCAGCCGGCGCGGCGTGCCACCCGCGTGGATCCGGTCGAAGTGCTGCGCAGCGAGGGCTGACCCCACCCGCGATCGGCAGCAGGAGACACTTTTTGATGTTGGAACGGCGCCCCGCCAGCTGACGCCTGATGCGGGTGCTGGATTGAATCCATCCGGATCCTTCTCGGCCCTGCTCCGCTTCCGTGGGCAGGTCCAGCGAGACGAACGAGTGCTCCGGGAAAAGCCGCCGGAGCAGCGAGGTCTTGCTCGTTTACCGACATCCGGTGAGGACGACGACCGCGCGCGTGCGGGCCGCCTGGAGAATCCGATCGGGCAGCGAGCGTGCGATCCACACGCTCAAAACACTCGATCGAATCGAAGGGTCTGCAACGGGGGGATGGCCGGTTGGCGGGTGGCGTCGAGGCCGGATCCGCCGACCCTCACACTTTCAGCAGCATCAATGCGGCGCCGACGATGAGGGTCGGGCCGAGCGCTCCGAGCGCGAGACCGATCGGGGACACGCCATTTGGGAAGTACCTGGCCAGGATTGATTGCCCGGCCGGGTTGGGTGCATTGGCGATCACGGTGAGTCCGCCACCGGTCACGGCTCCGGCCACCACGGCGTGTTTCATGGCATCGCTGAAGCCTGGAACCAGCGACGCGAGGTAGGTGATGGCGGCGTTGTCGTTGAAGGCGGTGAGCACCGTGGCCATCGAGAAGAGCGGCCACTCGCCGAGCCCGCCCAGCGTCGGTGCGATCCACCATTGCTGCATGCCGCCGTGAATCACCAGGCCCGCGAGGAAGAAGCCCACGAGGATGGGGCCGCGAAGCTCGAGCTTCGACTGGTAGTCCTCGGTCGCCGCGTGGAAGGCGGCGGCGAACAGGAAACCGCCGATGACGAGCACGGAGTGGTGCGCGTTCAGCACGGTCCAGGCCATGATGAGCAGGTGCGTGCCCGTGATCCACGGTGGCACGGAATGTTCTTCGGCCTGGCGCTTCTCGCGTTCAAGCATGCCGCGCTCGTCCGGATCGGCCAGTCCGGCGAAGTCCGGGCGGAGCGCGAGGTAGGTGAGCAGCGTGGAGACGATGATCCCGAGCGTGGCCTGCCATCCGAAGTGGGTGGCCATGAAGGCGAGGTCCCAGTTCCATTTGCCGGCGACCATCAGCACCGGCGGAGCGGCGAAATGGGTGAGCGTGCCGCCGACCGAGATATTCACGAACAGCAGGCCGAGCGTGGCGTAGGCGAGTCGTTTCGGCGGCTGGAGCCGGTAGAACTGCCGCCCCAGCAGAAGCGCGGAAATGGTCATGGCACCGGGCTCGGTGATGAATGAACCGAGCAGCGGTCCGACGATGAGAATCGCGAACCACCACGCCACCGGCGTGCCGTGTCCGAGGGACGCGAACCGGCGCAGGAGTCGCTCGGCCAGATCGAGGATCGGCCGCGTGGAGGCGAGGGCCATGATGACCACCACGAAGATGGGCTCCTGGAAGTGCAGGTGGTGCTCGATGTAGTTCACCACCGAGTTGCTCCCGAAGCGCAGCGCCATCAGCACCATGAGCGGGACGACCCAGAGACCGAAGATGGCCTCCACTTCGCCCAGAAAGTGCAGGAGGCCCGACGCGACCGAAGCGCTCTCGCGCGGTGCCGGGCGTCCCGCCTTCTCGGCCGCGGCCACCTGCGCCCACCATTTCTCGCGGTGGCGCTCGTGCACCACGTGCGCGAAATGCCGGACCTTCGTGGTCACGAAGGTGTGGACGATGGCGCACGCGAAGAGGAGGGAGGCGATGAGGTTGAAGGGCTCGACGCCGATGCGGTGCCGCAGGACCGCGCCCAGCCCGGAGCCCGCGAGGTGCGCGTCAGCGTAGCTTTCCAGCGAGAGTGGGAAGGCGGGCGCGGCGGCGGGCGCCTCGGCGCCGGTGGCGGACTGGGTGAGGGACCACGCGAGACCGAAGAGGAAGAGGGCGCGGATCATCGGCGAGGGTGGAAGGGGGGAGTGGTCACTGGAATCGCGGAGCGAGCGGCAGTCAGCGCAAGGCCTGGTAATAGGCAGTGGCCCAGGAGGCGAAGAAGTCGCTCTGGTTGAACGGGAAATGCTGCGCAAAGGCCACGGCCACGAGCTGCTCCCGCGGGTCCACCTGGCAATAGGTGGTGGCCGCGCCGTACCAACCGAATTGCCCGGGGCTCGACGGCACGGAGCCGCGGCCGGGATCGAGCGTCACTTCGACGCCGAGCCCGAAGGCTTTCGGACGCCGCTCGGGTTCGGTGCGGGCAGGCAGGAGGGAGACGTGGTTGCTGGTCATCAGCTCGACCGTCTTGCGGCCGAGGATGCGTCGACCGTCGAGGGTGCCGCCGTTGCACAGCATCTGGGCGAAGCGCGCGTAGTCGTCGACGGTGCTGAACAGTCCGGCGCCGCCACTTTCGATGCCGCGCCCCGCTTCCGCGTGAACGTCGAGCAGGGGTTCCGCTTCGACGAGCCCCTTGCCGTCGGGACCGTGCTGATAGGTCTTGGCGAGGCGGCCCACTTTTTCGGGCGGCACGTCGAAGCCGGTGTCGCGCATGCCGAGCGGCTGGAAGATGCGGGATTCGAGGAAGGCACCGAAGCGCTGTCCGGAGGCGCGCTCGATGACGGCGCCGAGCACATCGGTGTTGATGCCGTAGGTGTATTGATCACCGGGCTGATGTTGCAGCGGCAGGGCACCTACCTTGCGCACGAAGTCGTTGAGGTCGGGTCCGCTCCAAAGATCCGCCTTCTTATAGAACTGATGGATGGGCTCGTTGCCGGCGAAGTCGTAGGGCAGTCCGCTGGTGTGGGTGAGCAGATGGCGGATTGTGACGGGTCGCTGCAGGGCGACGAGTTGCGGGGCCTCGGCCGTGCCGCCGGTCATGACCTTCAGGCCTTTCAGCTCGGGGAGGAATCGTTCGACGGGATCCTCCAGGCGCAGGAGTCCATCCTCGAGCAGGCACAGGACCGCGACGCTGGTGACGATCTTGGACATCGAGTAGATGCGGCAGATCGTGTCGCGCTCCATCGGCAGGCGCTTCTCGAGGTCGCGGTAGCCGTAAGTCTTCAGGTCGGCGATGCGGCCCTTGCGCGCGACGAGCGTGATGATCCCGGCGTGATCGCCGCGTTCCACGAACCGGCCGACGGTGGCGTGCAGAACGTCGATGCGATCGGGGTCGAAGCCGGCGCGCGCCGCGCTGGATTCGGGGAGGGTGGCGCCGTCGACGACCAGGGTGGTGGTGGCGACAGCGAGGAGGTCGAGGAGGACGTGGCGTTTCATGGAGGATTGGGAAACAGGGGGCTTATCGGCGCAGCGCCTCGAAGGCTTCGGTCGGCGCGGGCGGCTCGGCGCGTCCGCCGAGGTGACGCGCGAGAAAGGCTTCGGCGGCGGCGGCATACCGCAACCGCGCGCCGAACGTGCGGAGCGCGGCGCCTTCCTCGGCGAAGTGGAGGTATTCGACGGATCGCCCGGCCGCGCGCAAGGCCGCGACGAACGCATCCATCTGAACCACCGGGACGTTCGGATCACGCGCTGAGACCGCCAGCAGGAGGGGCTTTTCGATGCGGTCGGGCTGCGCGGCCGGCGAGAACGCACGCAGGCGTTCCAGATCGTTGGTGGGATGGCCGACGCGCCGTTCGAGCGTGGCACGCAAAGCGGGGTTCGCGCTGGCGGCCGATTGAATCAGTTGCAGGAGGTCGATGGGACCCGACTCGCTCAGTCCGGCGGCGAAGAGGGCGGGATGCCGCGCGAGGGCGGCGGTGGCGGCATAGCCGCCGAAGCCGGATCCGAGGATGGCGACCCGTTGCGGGTCGGCGTGGCCCTGGCGCACGGCACATTCGCGGGCGTCGGCCAGATCGTCGAGCTCCTTGCCACCCCATTCGCGATCGCCTCCGACGAGGTGCGCCTTTCCGTAGCCGGTCGAGCCGCGGTAGTTGGGCTGGACGACGACGTAACCGCGATTGGCCAGCCACTGGGCCTCGGGGTTCAGGCCCCAGGTCGCGCGCGTCCAGGGTCCGTCGTGCACCAGGATTACAGCCGGCAGGTTCTTCGGTTCCACGCCGGGTGGCAGGGTGAGGTAGCCCTCGATGCTCAGGCCGTCGCGGGCTTTGAACTCGAAGGGCCGCATGGAGGCGAGCGGCTGATCCTTCAATGCCGGCGTCTCGTCGAACAAGGGCACCACCTCGCGCCGGTCGCGGCGGTAAAGCGCGTAGTGGACCGGGGCCACGTCACGCGTGAAACCGACCGTCCAGACCCGGTCGCTGGCATCGCGGCTGACGAGGTCGAGATCCGCGTCGCGGTAGCGGCGCAACGCGGCGAAATCGGCGACGAGATTGGTGTCGGCCAGTTGCCAGACCACGCGGGCGCGCTGGATCTGCGCGCCATCGAGTGTTCGGGAGAGAGGATGCAGCGCGGCGCCGATCACATCGTAGCGGGCGTCCTGAGACAGGGTCCTGGCCTGGCCGGTCGCGAGGGAAATCTCAAGCAGCCGCGGCGCGGGTGCCCCGGCGTGAGCGATGATCCAGGCATTCGAACCGCCGGCGCTGAATCCCGCCACCAGGCCGGGGGGATCCTCCGCGCCGAAGCGGATGATCGGACGCCACACCGAGCGTGCGTCGGGACGCGTGCTCAGAGCGGCTTCACCGCCCGGTTGCTGGACTTGGGCGAGCCGGATCTCGAGATCGGCATCGGCATACCAGGCGGTGATGTCCCCGGGATTCTCGGCCGACAGTGTCAGGGCGCCGGTGCGCACATCGACGCGGAAGACATCGGGCATGCGGCGGTCGCGCAGGTTCAGGCTGACGAGGATTTCTTCGCGCAAGCGTGGGCTCGTGGCGATCAGGCGCGCCTGGATGCCGGGGAAGGGCGTGAGATCGCGCACGATGCCGGCGTCCACGTGCGCCTGCAGCACATGCCACGTGCCCTGCGTGTCGACCTCCTGCAGGTAGAGAACGGCTTGGTTGTCGGATTGCCAGACCGGTTGGCGAATGGCGCCGCGCGCGAACGGAGAGACCAGGCGCGCCTCGTTCGCCGCCACGCTGCGGACCCAGAGGGCCGGCGTGCCGTTGGTCACGCCCACCCAGACCAGGCGCGTGCCGTCCGGGGAAAGACGAGGAGCGCCGAGGATGGGCGGCGCGAAGAGCGTGGCGCGCGGGAGGAGCGGCGGCAGTTCCGCGCGTGCGTCCGCAGTCCCAAGGCGTGCCATCGCCACCAGGACGATGGCGAGAAGGGTGGACAGGCGATGCGATGCGGCGGTCATGCGGGCGCCGCGAGTCAGCCAAGCGAGGGGGCATTGGGCAAAGCGAAACTTGGCATCGACGCCGCTGCCAACCTGGTGGCTCGCCGGATCCGACCGGCGAGCCGAGCCGAAGGTCGGAGAGGGAACATCCCAGGGCCTCCAGCGACGGGGCAAGGCCCCGTTAGGCGATGGCCCAGATCTGCAGCGGCGGGGCAAGGCCCCGCAAGGTGACAGCCCAGGGCCATCGGCCCTGGGTATCGGTGGCAAGATCGGTCGGCGTCCTGAAGGGACGCGAGGGACGTGGCCGAGAAGACATCCTCGACCCCCTTTCGGCCCTTCAGGCCTTTGCCCTTTTTCGATGCGAAGACCCAAGGCTGCGCCTTGGGCTATCCCCTGCGGCCCCGTTGGGGCCGGCAGCGCGAGGAGTAAGGCCCGATCCCAGAAGGCCAAGGCCCGAAGACCTGGGCGTGTTTCGATCTTTGCCCTGCCCGCCGGCGGCGACGGCGGATTGCGTCAGGGCCATTGACGGCCGGATGCCGCGGGCGTAGCGGTGAGGCACGCTCACCCAGCGGGTCCCCA
>CAZYJB010000085.1:0-9589 GCA_964647675.1 uncultured Verrucomicrobiota bacterium
AGGCGGCGAGGCCGGAGCATCCCCGTCCCGCAGGCGCGGGATGACGGCCGAGCCAACGAAGGGCGACTCCAAAAGAGCTGCCGCCCGAAAGGTTTTCGAGGAAAGGGGCAGTTGGTCCCGCAGGCGCGGGATTGCTCGTCGGTCAGAGACCGCTGTCGTCCCGCGGCCGCGGGATCCCTCCTCGCGTTTCCCTCCGGTCGGTTTCCTGGCGCGCCCTTTACGAGGCTCGTTCGTATGGACGCTGCTTCGATCGCTGAAGCCATCCGCACCATCATCGACCAAGCGGGAGGCCTCGGCCTCCACGGGGCCTTCACCTGCATCGGCGCGCAGGACTTCCGCTACCGCTGCGCCCAAGCCGAGGCCGAAAACCGTTCCGGCTTCCGGTCCCGGCTCACCTCGGAGGGTGGCCCGCCCCCCGTCGAGTTAGATGTCGGCCTACAGGCGCGGGTAAACGGGAAGCCCGGCCGGGCGTGGACGCTTATCATCGTCTACGAGCCCGACGACACTTACACCGTCTGGCTCGTGGAGGAACACGCCCGGAAGAAGGCGGAATCCATGGTGTTGGCCTGCGTCCTCGACGTGTACTGCGACACGCTGCAATCGGTCATCGAGGACACATTCGACCGCGCCATCGCCGAGCACAATGAAGGCTTCATCCCCTTGGGCTGACTATGGATTGCTCGGAGAAGCCTTGGACACTCTCACCGCCTCACCGTAGCGAGACTCACGTTCGGAGCGGATCAAGCAAACCCCCGCTCTGGCGAAAGACCAACATGAAGAAGACGACGACCGCCACCGAACCGAAGCCCGCCAAGGCGAAGAAGGCGACACCGACGGGGAGAGCACCGACCGCCTGCCTACGACCCTCGCCGAGTTGAAGGAGACCAAGGGTGGGTACGTCGGCTTCCACTTCCTGACCGGCAACGACAAGGACGCCTTCGCCAAGGACCTCGCTGCCTCCTTCAAGCTCGCCGACCCGCAGGCCGCAAAGATGGTCCGCCGGATCACCGGCCGCGTCCGCCTCTACGCCCGGGTGTTCGAGCTCGTCCCGTCGAAGAAGTAAGCGGCGCGCACCGCGCCACAACGCCCTTCGGAGACCCCGAGGGGCATTTTCGTGCCCTGACGGGCCTGCGAGACCGCCGCGAGGTAGACCGAGGACCGGGATAGGAGCGGTTCTCCACCTCCGGGCAGGGGTAGGACGCCTGCCGAACCTCGAGGTTTCCGCCTCTGGCGAGTAGCGCCATCCATTGATCGAAGGCTTCGTCAGCGCCTGCAAGCCGGCCGACCGCCGGCACCCCCGTCCGTCGTACCGGGTCAGGGTGCTCCCCTCCACCCAAACCTCGGTTGAGTGCTTCATGGATACGCATTCGCGCCATTTCACCGCTGAAGCACGCACAATGGGCTTGCAGTGAAATCGAACACCGGCAGTTTAAGTTCCCTAGGAACGATTCTGTGAAAAGCATTATGATGCGTGCCATGGCTTGGATACTGGTGATGCTGGTGACCGGGTTCACCCGGGAACCGGCTTTGGGTCAGGACAGCCCCCCCAGCGGACTACAACCCGGGGAGGTACTGGTCTCGCTCACGTTCGCCATGACCGTGGATAAGAAACCCACGCCGCCAACCAAGGAGCAGGTGCGGACGATTCACACGGGAGAATTTTATGTCCAAGCCAAGTTTGCCGCCCGGTACTTTGCTCCGGGGTTGGGCAAGCGACGGCTGGGAGATTTTCGCCTGCTCCGCCCGGACGGCCTGAAAGGGGATCTGACGGAAGTTCTCACCTACATTAGAAGGTATCAGTCCGGCGAAGGGGGCTTGAATACGGATCTGGTGACGCGCTCTGAATCATGGGAAGCCCTGAATGTTCCCCTCACCTTGCCGGAATTCGACATTGAGATCGACCTGGACGCCAAGACCTGGTTCATACGCAATTTCGGAGACGATCCCCATACATGGTATTTGCAACTGACCGAGGCGCAGAGTTACAGCGGGATGACCTACGACGTCGACCCAGCCGACGGAAAACGGAAGGCGCAACCCATCATCAAGTTCTCTAACGTGGCGACGCTCAACCGCGATGGGTTGGCGTTGGCGGAACCGCGCTTCGCGGCCTTGGGGTCACCGCAGGTTTTGACTGAGTTCGAGGGGTCCCCATCCGGTGGTTTAGACAGCCAGTCGACAACCTTTGGCAACGCCGATGTTGCTGGGGGAATGCTCATGGACTGGAGCATTTACGACTCGTCCCCCGGACTGGAATTGCAGGTGACCGCCAAGGGATTCGCGGACTGGCGTCCGACGGTGAAGAATTACGATCCGGCACGTGGCTTTGTCGACCCCGGCAAGCCGTTGTCCCTGACCGCGCAGGTCACGGATCCCACGGGCAAAATCCCTGCCGTGCGAATCCGAGAATTGCGTTGGACCCTGCAGGACACCTCGCAATTGCCGGGCATCGCCATGAATTATCCCTACCGGAGCACTGAAACCTCGTGGGATCTATCCATCGCCAAGCGTCTACCTACCGAGGACAGGAAGCAGGAACTGGTGGAGGAAAACCTCACCACCTTGACGTCGTCCGTCAATGTCTGGCCCTGGGACTGGGGCGGTTGGAGCACGCTCCGGGTGGAGGCGACGCTGGATGACGGCATGAAGCTCGAGGGCAAGTTCAAGAGCCCGGAGGGAGAGGAAACCGAAATCCGCCTGCCCGATCGCACCACCGATTCAAAAATTCACCGGAAGTGGAAGCAAACGAATATGCTGGTTGGCCAGGCGGACTCGGAGGACGAGGATGAGTTTCCCCTCGGCAAGGAGTCGGCATTGGGGGATGGGTTCTCCAACTTCGAGGAATACCGCGGGTTTTATGTCAGCACCAAAGTGGGGCCGAGCAAATCGAAACCGGGGTATGTCGCTCCCGACCCGAACATACGGAGCGTTTTCTTCTATGATCGAATGCAGAACGACGACAGTTGGGCGGCGCTGCAACTGTTCGTGACGGCCAGCGAAGCCGCCGCCTATGTGGTGTATCCAGGAGATGAATTCCTGGACGAGTCACGCGCCATGAACGTGAACCGGGGGTCCGGCCCCACCCAGGGTGAACAGCACGCCATCGGCATCAAAAAACCGCAACCGACGCTCACCATTTGGAAACCTATGGCGCTCGGCTATCGCCCTCGCACTGCAGATATTTTCGTCCCGTCCTTCGAAAGCGTCCAGCTTCACGCCCCCAAACTCGCTCGAACCCTCAATCTCTATCGACGGAGCATCACCCAGGCGCTGTTCAGGGGTTGCGGCGTCCCGTGGCCAGGCGATGGCGACCGAGATTACACGCTGACGGTTTCCCGCGGTCCCGATCGCGCTCCCCGTGTGGTCACGGATGAAGGTGAAGTGGTCACGCTCCGCGACGAGACCGGCCATGACGCCGGAGAGGACTGGCTGCGGGAGGTGGAAGGCGTAGCCTCAGCCGCCCGCCGCCTGATCAACACCGGTGGGAAAGCATCCGCGGAGAAGTTGAAACCGGCCGTCCGCAAATACTCTGTCGCCCATCAAGGGGGAAGGCATTCCGGACCTTTGAACAACATCATGAGGGATACCTTCGCCGAGGCGTACCGCATCGGGAACTCGATCATTCTTCTTCCCGCAAACCATCGAGAACCGGTCGGCTCCACGCTGACCGTCTTTAGCACGTCAAACGTTGAGCCGAATCGATACGGGGACAGCCCCGAACCAGCCGCCGCCAAGGAGTTTGTTCCCAACGACCATCGCTGAACCGAGGCGCGCTTATGAGCAACGATATGATTGCGGATTGGAGTCTCGCACGAAGGTCTCGCGGGCGCGTGACGGGCCTCCTGGCCTGGGTCGTCGCGATCTTTTCCTGCGGCGTCGCGGTAGCAGACACCCCCCTCCTCGAGATCGTGCCCCAGCAGTTGCAGCCGGGTGCGTTGCAACCTGCCGAAGTCACTTCCTGGCGCTCAACGGAGGCGCTCTTCGTCAGGTTGTATCTTCGGCATGTGGCGGCGACGGATGAGACCGCGTCCGACGCTCCCGTCACGATTGCTCCAGCTGGCCGGCCTTGGACCGACGCTGTATCGCTGACAGTGACCGGGCCGGAGGGGGCTGTGGTGTCGCTGCCGTGGGAGCGGTCAGGCACGCGTGAAACGGGCCCCTTCCAACTGTTGCGCGCCAGCGAACGGTTCATGACCTTCTTCCTGTCGGAAAGCGATGGCCGGACGCTCCCGCCGGGGCGCTACGCATTCGTGGCCACCCTGGAGATCACCGATGGCACCGGCTGGCGTGGACGCAGTGTCTCGGAGCCCACATTTCTGCAAGTGGAGGAGCCCCCCGTGGTGGCTGGGCCGCGCATCGCCGGGTCGATCGTCGGTGCGGGCGCCCTTGCTCCCGGGGATCCGTGGGTTGTCGCGATCGACCTTTATCCCCTGGCCACCGGAGAGGCTGTTTTGCGAACGGGATACGCCCTTCGCGTGCTGGACGGTTCAGGCTGGGAGCTTCCCTGGACTTTCGAGCCGCCGGCCCTTTCCGCGTCCCTCCCCGAGAGCGTACGTATTCTGAATGAAGGTCTGAGTCCCGTGCTGATGGAACTATCGCCAGGGTTTACCTCACAGATCGTGCCGGGCGCCTATCGGATCGACTTGCGCTGGCGTGACGGGGCGACCGGTGCGGAGGCCCTGTCCAACGTTGAGGTTATCGTCCTGCCCCGGGCCACTGCCGACGCGCTGGCCGGAAGACGGCAGGCGGTTCTGCAGCAGCAACTGGCTTTGGCCACCGCGCTGCTCTGGAGAGCGGAGTTGAGCGGCACCGCGCAGATCGAGCAATTGGTGGCCCGCGCCGTCCCGCTGTTGATCGAGGCCGAGCGCAGGGCGATCGAGGACTTCCTGGCGAGTCCGCGGAGCGAAACGGCGGCGGTGGTGGCGGAGACGTTGTCTCTTCAGGGAGACTTTGAGGGAGCCTTGGCCTTCGCCCGTACCGCCCGCGCGGCATGGACTCCACCGGAGGTTTCGCCCGAATTCCTGGCAGAACTCGGTTCCCCATTCCCTCCGGCGGAACTGCTGGGTCTGAGTCGAACGATCGAGGAACGTTCCCAACAAGCCGCCGGTAGAGTGCTTCCCTACCTCCGACCCGCCCTCGCAATGCTTCGCGGCTGGGATCCAACCGATCCGAACAGCTCTGCTCCGGGGGAGTTTTTTTGGGCGAGCTCGGCCCGCGCCAGTTCAGAATACCGAGCCACCGACTACTCCGCCCGGCAGGCTACCGGAGCACCTGATGTTCCCCGCCACACCGATCACGTCAAAGCCTGGGCCCCCCGGCTCGCCAATGCCGGCGAGGAATGGATCGAACTGACTTTTCCCGCTCCCGTCCGTGCCGCGGGCATTGAAGTCATCCAAAGCTTCAATCCCGGCGCGATCATGCGCGTGGAAGTCATCGACGAAGCGGGCGCGTCCGCAGCGGTCTGGACAGGGCCCGACACCACGGCGTACCCGCCCGGACAGATCGGAGTATTGAGGGTGTCCATTCCAAGCACGGAACGGCCCGTGATCGGGGTCAAGGTGACCCTCGACACTCGACGGGTCGCCGGTTGGAACGAGATCGACGCCGTCAAGCTGATCCCAGCGGACTCCTCTCCGGAGCCTCCGGTCCTGACCTACACCCGCCAACCCGGAAGCGGAACGATGACGTTCTCCTTGTGGCCCGCGGGTTTCGTGCTGCAACGGGCCCTTCGGCTGACGCCCGCCGACTGGCAAACGATCGCGCCGTCACCGCCATTGACCGTTCAGCCGGGCGAGGCCGCAGCCTTTTTCCGACTGGTCAGCACGCCTTGAGTCGGGCCGTCGGACAACAAATCCCGCGCCTCGGAGCCGGCGAGGTAGACTGTGCCATCGGGGCCGGCGATGGCCCCACTCGTGCCGGAGAACAACGGCCCCACGACAAACCCGGAGTCGACGTTCCTCTCGGCGTCGCTACGGACGAGACCCAGGCGGAGGTTCTCGGCGCTGTTGAGCGTCGCGCCGTTGGCCGAACTCCAAAGCACCCCGCCCCGGCCATCGGATCCGACGGTGAAGGGCGACAGGCGGGGATTCCCTACCTGCGCACCGTCTGGAAGTAACGCTGAACGAGCGAGGACCGGCCGAGGCGCTGTTTGGACCGGCCGACCCCGGTAGGAAGCCGCTCCGACCTCGAACGTTCCGCCTCTGGCGTGGAGCGCCATCCGTTCATCGAAGGCCTCTGCAGCGCGTGCAAACCGGCGGACCGCCGGCCCCCATGGCAGTGGTGCGAAGAACACGTTCTGGTCGACGAGACCTCCCCGCTGCCCGGCGGTTGGCGCTCGGACGCCTCGCCTTGGGTCCGCTCGGTGATGGCCGACTTCGCCAACAACGCCATCCGGGACATCGCGGTTCAATGCGCCGCCAAGAGTGCCAAGACTCAGACCGTCAGGAACTGTGCCTGCTGGGCATTGTCGAGGCCGCGGGACTACTCACTCCCAACGCGTTCCGCGTGGCGGGAACCAGCGGGCAGCACCACTCCTCGCAAGGAACGCTGCAGAATCATCTGCGCAAACCGTGAGCGGCAGATCAGCCGATCAGGTTTATTCCGAGCCATACTTCTTTCGTCAACGGACCTCGGGTGCTCGTTTGATCGATTCCGCCAGTTCACCGAGGCGCTTCACAAGTCCGCTGAAGATGACTGCGTGAATCGGATAGAGAAGATACCAGTAGAGAAGTCCGCCCAACCCGTGGGGAGCGAAAAAGGCGGTTTGAAAAAGGCGCGAAGTGCCCGGGTCGACCGGCTCGACGCGAAACTCGAGCCACGCCCGACCGGGCACCTTCATCTCGGCCCGCAGGCGCAAGCAACGATCCGCCTCAACCGCCTCGACCCTCCAGAAGTCCACGGCGTCCCCCACACGGACCGCCAGCGGATCGCGGCGGC
Organism: uncultured Verrucomicrobiota bacterium; assembly: GCA_964647675.1. Lineage (GTDB taxonomy): Bacteria > Verrucomicrobiota > Verrucomicrobiia > Limisphaerales > CAIMTB01 > CAIMTB01. The sequence continues at coordinate 6,937 of CAZYJB010000085.1, forward strand.
CGCGCCGCAAGCCCACCCCCCCCACCAGACGGTCCAGCAGCCCGCGGGCGCGCCAGGTCCAATCCATGCAAAGCCAGCCAGTGTCTCCGCCTAGTCGGGTGAACGCGCTGAAGACGATGGGCGCGGACGCCGCCACGGTCCGTTGTCGGCGTTCAAGGATGATACCTTCGTGAGTGGCCAAAGACACCGCCGCGAGGTCGCCCTGACTGCTGGCCAGGGCGTCGCTCCAGGCGGTCTCCACCCGGCCGGTCTCAAGATTCGCCAGCGCCAACTGCAATGCCGTGGCGTAGTCTAGTGGCCGGATTTCCGGGAAGAGTCGCCGGGCGGTGTCGTCCCGTACGACCACGTCGTTGCGCAGCCCCTGAATGAGCGGGCCCGCAAACGCGGCCGGGATCGGCGTGACCAGATGAACCCAGTAGGACGACAACCGGGGTGTCAGCACCGGCACGGGCACGAGCCATCGTTTCAGACCACGCGCCCGCGCGTAGCCCCGCAGGAGGTCGCCGTAGGTCAGGACGTCAGCTCCGCCAATCTCGATAATCCGACCACTGCTTTCCGGGGTGCCGAGCGCGGCCACCAAGTAGTCCAGCACGTTGCGGATGGCGATTGGTTGAGCCCGCGTGTAGAGCCAGCGCGGGCAGATCATCACGGGCAGGCGCTCGGTCAAGTAGCGGATGATTTCGAACGACAAGCTTCCCGAACCCACGATGACCGGCGCGCGAAACTCGGTGACCGGCACCCCCGTCTCTCGGAGTACCGCGCCGGTTTCCTGTCGCGACCGGAGATGCTCAGACAGGGCGGACTCAGGATCACCCAAGCCGCCCAGGTAAACGATGCGCCCAACTCCTGCCGCGCGAGCGGCCACAGCGAAGTTCCTCGCGGCCAGAACGTCGCGCTGCTCGAAGTCGTGTCCAGCCGCCATGCTATGCACCAGATAGAAGGCGAACCGAACACCGTGCATCGCGGCAGCGAGCGTCTCGGCGCGCAGGCAATCGCCGGCCGTTACCTCCACCTGACCGAGCCAAGGCCGCCCCTGGAGACGCGAGGGATCCCGTGCCAGGCAGCGGACGGCGAATCCAGCCTCCAGCAGACGCGGCACCAACCGCCCACCGATGTAGCCGGTCACGCCGGTGACGAGAACAGTTCCACGGGAGGCAAGGATGTCCGGACGCACAGGGAACAACCTGAGGCATCGGCAGGATGGGTCAACCTCGACAGGCGAAGTCTTGCTGGACGATAATTGATAAGGCCAGGTAACTGGGGTTTTGCCTCCGGAACCGCGCAGGCTATGGTTCGCATTCAAGTTCATGCCCACAAAACCCGCGGATCGGTTCAGCCCTGCTCACTCGGTTCTGGCGCTCCTTGGGTGGTTGGCGCTTTCGTTCAGCGCCGCGGCGATGGGCGGGCTCTTCCTGCCGGGTGAATGGTATGCGGCGCTGCGGAAACCAGCCTGGAATCCACCCAGTTGGATCTTCGGTCCCGTCTGGACCGCGCTCTACATCGCCATGGCCGTGGCGGCGTGGCTCGTTTGGCTGCGCGGCGGCTTCCGCAGCCAACGGAAGGCCCTATCGCTCTTTCTGACACAGCTGCTCTTCAACGCCCTCTGGTCCCCGCTCTTCTTCGGGCTGCGGAGTCCGGCGCTGGCCTTGGCGAACATCCTGCTCCTCTGGCTGGCGGTACTGGGCACGATCGTCGCGTTCTGGAGAGCCCGACCGATCGCCGGGGCAATACTGGTGCCGTATCTTGCCTGGGTCTCGTTCGCCACCGCGCTTAACTTCGCCCTCTGGAATCTCAATTCCTGATCCATGAAGAACCTTCTGTCCCGCACGTTGTGCCGGCTGCTCCCCCCACCCCAACTGACCTCGGTCCGCTTCTCGCCATGAGGCGTATTCCGGAGCCACTCGGACACCGATTCCGATTCTACCCGGACACGATTCCAGCAGATTTCGAAGTGACCCAGAACGTTGTGCGTCGACCCCATTGTTCGCGCTCGCCAGCCGAAACAGCCGTTCCCGTCGCTGTTCCTTGGCGCCAGCCACGCGCGTCGAACGCGGCTAGGCCGGCGGATCACTTCATCTTGTGAAGGACCTCGCACACGTTAGCGAGATCCTCGGCAAATTCCTTCGTACCGACGCCTGGGCGGGCGTGCACATTGTTCACGAAAAGGGCAAACACCAACTGCCGGCCGGATCGAGTCGTCAGGTAGCCCGCCAGAGCCTTGCTTAGGACCAACGCTTGACCGCGCAAACCATTGAACCAGGTCAGGGTGCCGGTCTTGGCGTGAACCTTTCCCCGAATCGGACTATCTACCGCAACCGCTTGGGCGAGCGTTCCGTCGACGCCCATTGTCGGCAGGCCGCGCCGATAGACCTCGGAATCCGGTCGCCTACTCATTGCGCGGAGAAGGTTCACGGTCGCGGCGGGCGTGACAAAATCGGAGCGCGTCCCTCCGCTACCACCGTTCAACGCAATCGAATCCGCGTCCACGCCGACTTTGATCAGAAACTCTCCTTCACGCCGCAATCCGTCGGCAAGGGTTCGCTGGCAGTTCTTGGCGGCGAGCAGGCAAGGAAGGATGTTGGCATGAAGGTTGTGGCTAGAAATCCGCCTCCACGGTGTGTCGATCGGAAACGACCACCCACGCGCGACCCCT
>CAZYJB010000086.1:0-6093 GCA_964647675.1 uncultured Verrucomicrobiota bacterium
CAGTGTTTTCAGACTGATGTCTTCAGCCCCCAGCCCTCAGCCCTGTTTTTTTCATGGCGATCGGATCGTAGGCGTACACGCGTCCATTGCCGGCCGCGAAATAGATGCGTTCGCCGTCCGACGACGGCGGCGCCCAAGTCGAATGAAAGATGTCGGGGCCGATGCCGTCGCGTTCGCGGGCGAGGTAGGCGCCGGTCCGTTTGTCGAGGACCACGAGGCTCGGCGCGTCCGGACGTCGGATCTTCTTGTGGGTGTTGTCCACGCCCGTCCCGGTGTTGAGGTAGAGGTGATCGCCGCGGATCAGGATGGAGCTGTGGGCCGCGTCGTGGGACCAGATGCCGGCGCCGCTGGTGAGGTCGAACATCCAGAGAATATCCGCATCGGTGGGGCCGACTTCGACACGGTTGGGCGCCGGGGCATCGGACATGAGACGGCCGTCGGGATGGAAGGCCGCCGGTGCTCCCTGGCTGAGGGTGTTGGTGGGCTGGATCGCGTAGTAGATTGACTCGAGCGTGAATGGGCCGTCGTTGCCATTGGCCATTCCGTGGAGATCGAGGCACAACACCACGCCGCGATTATCGACCACGTACACACGGTCTCCCTCGAGCGTGGCGGTGGAGGAGATGCCGCTCTTGGGCCAGTCGAAGTAGACGTCTTCGTCGCGCTTGGGCACCACCAGTTGCCAAAGGAAGGCGCCATCGGCTTCGTTGAAGCACATCAGGACGCCGCGATCGCCGGCGTGGCGCGGATCACGCGGTTCCCCGTTGTTGGTGCCGACCAGGATGCGACCCGAGCCGAGGATCGGGGTGGAATGCGTTTCGGTGCCGAGGTGCACGGACCAGAGCGTGTTCTCGCCGGATTTGGGATCGAAACGCGCGGGGAGTCCGCGTTCCGCCGAGACCATGTTGCGCGACCAGGCCTGACCGAACTGGGGCTGGTCTCCTGCGGGAGAGCGGGTGGGCGCGAGCGCCAGGGCAACGAGCGCGAGCAGGCGCACGGCGTGGGAAGCCGTGCACCACCCGCCGTCGCCGTCGCCGTCGCCGTCGCCGCAAACTGAACCAGACATGGCGTGATTCAGCCCGGGAATCGGCGGCAAGGGAATGCCGAAGGCGCCTCGCTACTCGCTCGCCGGCGTCACGAGTTGGAAGAACTGGTCGGCGGCAGAACCCGTGTCGACACGCAGGGTGATGTCGCGGTCGAAGGGTTCGGCGGGTACATCCGTGATCCGTTCCCAAATCCCGAAGTCCACCTCGGGCCGTCGCCAGAGGCTGTAGCTGCGATCCGCGACGGCGCGGAACTGAAGCGTCGGTCCCAGGCTGGGCGTGAGCGCCAGACTCAGTCGCAGCGCGCTCGTGGCGTCGCGCGGATCGGTGCCGGCCAGGTATTCGGCCAGGTTGGAGAGTGAGTCCTGATCGGTGTCCAGCGAGGCATCGGCGGGATCATTCGGATCGAGACCGTGGGCGAGTTCCCACGCGCCGGGCATGCCGTCGAGATCACGATCGGTGTCGGGCGCCTGGGGTGCGGCGCCTGGCGTGGCCGTGGCGGCGAACCAGTGGGCAGGATCGTTGGCGTATTCGGCCGCGCGCTTCCGGTGCAGCGCCCATCCCGCGGTCGCGGCCTCGACGGGCCAGGGCGCGGTGGCGCGATAGCGCACCCGCTCGACCAGCAGGTAGGGCACATCCCCGGCATCCGGATGCGGCGGTTCCTGGGGCGCATCGGGCGCCTCGAGACGGAGATCCTCGCCTTCGTCGGACAGACGCTCGTCGAACGGGCCGAAGAGCGCGGTGCCGGCGGCGATCGCGTGGCGCGATTGGAACGCGGCGAGGGCCGCGGTGTTGGTCGGGGAGAACGCGAGCACCAGGGCCCGCTGTCCCGCAGCGAGGAACGCGCCGGTGGGGAAGTCGAAGTCGATCGCCCCGCGCAGACGCCAGGTGTTGGTCGCATGCCGGGTGTCGAACAGGTTGATCGACTGCGATCCCGGGTTGAGGAGCTCCACGTACTCGTCCTCCGGCACCTCGGTACGCGCGGTATCGGGGCCCTGGAGCGGCCGGTAGAGGATTTCCGATAGGACCACCGGGCCGACGCGCGGATAGGCATTGGGCAGCCCTGTTCCAGTGCGGAACTCCGTCACGCTCGAAGGAAGATCGCGACCGAAAGTGCGGCGGCTCTGCGGCGCGAAATCCCAGCCCACGCTGGTGCGATGGCGTCCGTACGATTCGGCGTTGGCGGTGGCGGGGAACTCCGCACGGGCACGTCGGCCGGTGAGAGTGCCGTCGGCGGCGGCCTCGGAGAGCCACACCTCACCTCCGTGCGCGGCGTTGAGGGTGAACGCGGCGGGGGACCCGGCCGGATGGAAGAGCGATTCGTAGAGAACGGTGAAGGCGCCCGGTCCGAGGACGATTCCTGCCGGCAACCGGATCTTCCGGAGCCGCTCGGGATCGTCGCTCAGGTACCAGCCGCCCAGATCGATCGTGCGCGTCGATGGGTTGTGAAGTTCGATGGCGTCCTCGAGCGGAGGATCGGTGTGGGCGAGGAGTTCCTGGATCACGACGCCCGGATGGGCGAGCCAATTGGCGGCGCCGGGCGAGGCGGATTCTGGAAAGGCCACGATCAGGGATGAGCCATCGGGAAAACGGCCGGTGGACGTGTCGGCCGCCTGCGCCGGGAAGTCGACGGCATCGATGAGCGCGCGGGAACGCGAGTAAAACCGCAGGGTTTCCCCGCCGCCCGCGAGCGTGAATCCGAGATGCTCAGGGCCCGCGGCGTCGTTGCCATCGGCAATCCACCGGATCTGACGGTTCCCCGCGATGAATGACAGCGGTGGAAGCGTGTGCTTGGCGATCCCAGCCAGCGACGGATCGTCGGTGAGGGTGCCACTGCCCAGGTCGACGGGGTCGGAGGCCGGATTGTGGAGTTCGACGAAGTCGTCGCCGGACCCGGCGCGAGCGCGCCATTCGTTGATGCGGACGCCCTCCGGTTGGGCAAGCGGGTGGGCCGGTGAATTGGGGCCCCCCGGAGTGGGTTCGGCAAGCAACGCCAATCCGGAAGCGGATTCACCCACCGACCGGTTCACGATCTGCGATCCGTAGACGACCTGATGAAGGACCTGCCGGTCCCGGTTTCGCAGAGTGAGGGTGGCGCCTTCGCCGGGCAGGCCGCGTCCCAGTTGGAGTGCGGACGAGACGTTGGTGGAGGCGGGTTGGGCGGAATCCGCCCACACGACCAGACGCGCGTCGGCACGCAACACGACGCCGGTTGGGAACGTGAAGGGATTTCGTTCGTCGATCTGCAGCGTGGCGCCCGCGAGGTCGTAGTCACCCGGACCCGGATGATGAAGTTCGATCCAGTCTGCCACGCGTCCCTGAGCGTCCCGGGTGACGCCTTCGTTGCGGGGGAGCCATTCGTGGAGGCGCGGCGCGTTGACGATGGCGAGGTAGTTGCTCGCCCCGGGACTCTGGGTGGAGGCGAACTCGAGGGTCGGACCGGTGGCATTCGGGAAACGGCCCAGCGTGACGCCTTCGCGGGCCGCGCGGTAGGTGAGGCTGTCGAGCGTGCCACCGGTGGCGTCCAGCAGCGCGAGGCGACCGGCGGCGGCCGGCAGTTTGAAGGGCAGGTGGTCGGGACCGGGCTGCTCGTCCGCGTGCAGCAAGGCAAAGCCGCCGGGACCGACGTACGAGTACGCGGGAAGCTGGAACACGGCGTTGCTGGTCGCCACGTGCAGACCGCGCAGCGGCACGGGCAGTGCGGCGTCGGAGTTGTGCAGTTCGATCCAGTCCTCGGCCCCGGGCACTGGATTCGCGAGCCATTCATTGAGCGTGAGCGCGCTGGCCGGGCCGAGGGCGGCGGGTTCATTGGCGGCGCCGGGAGTCGGTTCGCACAATGCCCAATCGCTCACCGTGGCGCCGGCGGTTGGGACGCGGCCGAGCGTGAAGCCGGCGGGAAGGTTGCCGAAGGTGAGGGCATCGACACGCGCGCCAGGGCCGTCATAGAGGGCGATCGTTTCGCCGCCGGAGTTGAGGTCGAAGGGCGCGACCAGTCCCGAGGCCGTGCCGCCCGAGTCACACCAGACACGCAGAAACCCGCCGGCGACCAGCCTCGTGCCCGCGGGAAACACGAAACGTCGCGGATCCGACTTGTCGGTGAGACTCCATCCGGCGAGGTCGAGATCGGCCGCACCCGGATTCGAGAGTTCAATCCAGTCGGGCTGGAGAGGGTTGGAGGGCGACACTTCGGAGAGGACGATTCTCGGCGCGGCGGGGGCGGCGTTCGGCGCTCCGGGCGAGCCGCCGTCGAGGGCGCTGGGGCGCCAGGCGGCGGGGTCGTTCGGATCGCCGGACTCGAAGACCAGTTCGAGGGAGCCGCGCGTGCCATCGGGATCCGTGGGCCACGGCGTTTCGTCGTCAAAGGTGACCTCGGTGACCAGCGCACCTTCGCGATCGACGAGCGCGACGCGTTCGCCGGCATTGGCGAGGGAACCATCGAACCAGCCAGCCACGGTGAGCGCGGGGTAGCGCGCGCTGAACTCGGCAGGGCGCGAGTCGTTGGCCACGACCCAGCGCGCGCCGGGTGGGATCTCAGGACCCGGCTCAGCGAAGCGGAACTGCACGCCTTCGAGAGAGTACCCACCGAGGTTGACGGGCAGGTCCCCGAGATTGGCGATCTCCAGAAACTCGAAGGTCTCGCCCCCGACCGGGTTGTACATGATCTCGGTGAAGCGCAGGGCGGGCGTGACGCGGGCGACCTCGAAAGCGGCCTCGGTGAGGGCGCTCCAGTTGGTGCTGGCCGTGAGCGAACGAGCGCGCAGCAGGAGGGGATTCGAAATGCGAAGGGGCGCGGTGTAACGGACCGCCTCGGCGTGGAGGTCGCCGGTGAAGGGCACGCGCGGGTCGGTGCCGTTGGTGGTGTAGTAGATTGGGCCGGTGAGATTCGTGATGACCAACAGCGTCCCGGCGGTCACCCGGCCGCCGTGTTGCGCGAAACCCGGCGCATTGGAGGAGGCGATGAGCCCGGCGCGCTCGAAATGGAGCAGCACGTTGCGCCGGCGGTTCGGGATCCACTGGCTGGCGATGACGTTGTTGAAGCCGGTGACGACGCCCTTGAGGCGGTTGGTGACCTCGCCGTAGCGCGCCCGCAGACGCCCGTCGGTGAGCGCGCCACCGTTGAAGAAATGGCGGTGGACGCGATCGGCGAAGAGTTGCCGGAACTCCGGCGCTTTGCGGAGTCCGATGAACATGCGTTGGATGTCGGAGCCGCCCCAGGGCGGGGAGGTGCTGGAGAGTTGGTTGAGGATCGTATTCCAGGTCACCCCGTGACCGTTCTGCGTGCCGAAGCTCCATTCGGCGTCCCAAACGTAAAACCGGTATCGACCGGAGGGCACGCGCTCGCGCGCGGCGCGCCAGTTGTTGTGAGGCCAGTCGTCGTTGTCGACGTAGATGAGCGGGCACAGGTAGTCGGCGAAATTGGTGAGATCCAGGCGGCCGGCGACATCGAGGTAGTTGGTGCGCGCTGAGAGGTCGCGTGTGTTGATCAGCGTGCGCAGCGTGTTCCACGCAGTGGCATCGCCCTCACGCACTTCGCCGAACTGGGCCATGACGTCCCATTTCTCGCCGCCGCCGTGGTAGGCGCGCAGGAAGTCGACATCGATGCGTTCGCAGGGGTTGTAGTAGCCCTTGTAGACGCCGTTGAGGAAGAGGTGCACGAAGTTGCCGACGGCCGACGGTTGGCCGCAATCGCGCGCCAGCGTGCGGATGTATTCATCGAGCACGAACGGATTCGAATGATCGTTCATGCCGGCGCGCAGGACGATGGTGTCGAAGGACTGCTGTGTCGTTTCCGGGAAGAGCGGGAAATCCAGGCGTCCCTGGCCGTACTCGCCGCGAAAGTAGAGGCGGTAGGAGTACTTGCTCTGCGGCAGCGAGGTGGTGCGGTAGCTGTACTGGCCGCGGACGTAGTCGCCCCCTTGAAGGCGCAGGCCGCAGTCGGCCTGGAAGCCGCCGTTGTCCTCGGGACGGATGAGTTCGACCGAGACCGGCCGTTCCCAGGCGGCGCCGCGCTTGGTCGTGTTGCGGGGATTGACCTCCATGATGCCGGTGC
>CAZYJB010000086.1:6103-9554 GCA_964647675.1 uncultured Verrucomicrobiota bacterium
GCCGAAGAGGTGGTTGGTGGCGGTGACCAGGGAAAGCGCGGGCAGGCGGGTGCGCACCTGGGTCAGCCCGACGAGGTACGTGTGGGTGGTGATGGGCGACGGCAGGGAGTTGGTGCGGAAGGCTGCGGCGCGCACGACGCGGTTGGTCGGGATGGCAAGGGCGCCGGTGTAGGGGAAGCCATCGACCTCCGACGGCGGGCTGCCATTGAGCGTGTAGCGGATCACGGCGCCCGGGGTGGGGCAGGACAGCGTGAGCTGGAAGGGCGCCGCGAAAAAGCCGCGCTCGACGCTGAAGTGCACCGGCTCGACCGAACCGCGGATGCTGCTGTTCCCATTCGGCAGGCCGGGCGTGCCGGTCTTGAAGTAGCGCCAATCGCCGGTGTTCTGCTCGCGCGCGTAGGCGAAGTCCGGTCCCTGCACCGGGAAGTCGATCGCGCTGATCGGCGTGCGCGGCAGGCCGGGAGGACAGAGCAGCAGCGTGCCGCCATTCGGGTTGAGCTTGAAGTTGGTGTGGAGGCGCGCGCCGGCGGTGGTGGGACGGCGGTCCTTCGCCGACGCGAACACGACGAGGTAGCTGTTGGCGGGGAGTGTGATTCTGGGAAAGACCCAGCGCGATGGGTCGTCGTGGTCGTTCGACAGCGACCACCCCTCGAGGTTCACCGCGGCGCCGGTGGGATTTCGGATTTCGATCCAATCCTCGGGATCGGCGTCTTCGTCGCGGTAGGAGGTGAGGTTTTCCGCCATGAACTCGGTCAGCACCAGGCCGGCCGCTTGGAACGAGGGATTGACCGTGTACGACCAGCCACCGCCGGCGAATGCATGGGGTTCCACCGCGTCGCTGACGATGCCGTGATCGGCGGCCCAAGCGAGTTGCGCGGCGCCGGGCGCGGCGGCGGCGAATTCGAAGAGATAGGGGCCGGCGCCGATGCCGATGATCGACGAGGCGGGAGTGCCGTTGAGCCGGAGGTCGGCGGCGTCGAGCCCGGTCACCGCCTTGTTGAAGGTCACTTCCACCTGGGTCAGCGCACCGACGGTCACGCCGGCCGGCGGCTGAATGGCGGCGACGTTGGGGCCCTCGGGATCGAGGTATTCGTACTCCCAGTTGGAGCCGGGAACGGCGGGGTCGAAGCGCTGCGCTGGCGATTCGAAATCCTGGATCGTGTGGAAGGTGCTCCAGAACACGCCCACGCCTCCGAACGGCACCCGCGGGAACGTGAACCGGTAGACCGCGCCGGAGCCCGTGACCTCCGTGGCGCTCGCGCCATTGACGAGGAAGTCCTCGGCGCGCACGCCGCGCACGGGTTCACTGAACGTGACCGTGATGGCGTCCAGCGAGGTCACCAGGCCCGGCGGCGGCTGCACCGCGAGGATGGAGGGCGCGCCGGACAACCTTGGCGCGCCGGAGAGACCGGCCTTGAGCACGATGTCGGAACTGCCGAGGGACGTGTTGAAGACTTGAATGGCGATCACGTTCTCGCCCGTCACGAGCAGGCTCTCCGCGCCCAGGGAGATCGGGTAGACCACGTCCGGTGCCGGTTCGGCGGCGTTGGCGCTGGCCAGCGAAGCGGCGGTGGGTTCGCCAGCCGGCGCGTTCGTGGAGGCGACACGACGCCCGTTGATCCACGCGACGAAGCCGTCGTCGCACTGGACGCTCAGTTGCAGCGACTCGAAGACGGCGGGATTGGCGACCTGGAAACGGTGGCGCAGGAACAGGGTGGGATACTGGTTCTGCATGTCCGCCACCTCGGTTCCGCGACCGCCGAACTGGCCGGCCTCGCCGTACCAGAACGGGCCGGGACCCGAGGCCCAGTTGCCGTCCGCGAAATCGGCGGTGCGCCACGCGGCAGGCGCGGCGGGCGAAGGTTCGGTCGTGCCCTTGAAATAGCGCCACGCGGCAGTTGGCGGGACGAGTTCGACGGGCTGGCCCTGGGCGGACGAGCGTAACGCGAACGTAACGAGAGCTGCGGCGAACACCCACAGCAGGACGCGAAGCGCGAAGGGACGCATGTGTGGCGGGATCTATCGCCTGTCCCGGCCACGCCGTCAAAGGCGGCCTCTACCTGGCGGCGCTCACCACGCGGTTGGCTGTGTCGCGGTTGTTCTTCCAGACCGTGAAGCCTGCGGCGCTGGGTTCCATGCGCAGGCGGCCCTGCAGGCGGTTGTTCTCGAAGACGCAGCCGGGAACGGATTTGCCTTCGTAGAAGCGCGCGACGACCGCGCCACTGGCTCGGGCACGGAAACGGTTGCTGCGAATGGTCCAGGGCCGCGCACCGGGGAAGACGCGGTTGGCGGCGCTGATCTGGATGCCGACTGCATTGGGGGACGATAATTCGATGAGATTGTGTTCGATGATCGAATCGCCGCCGCCGCCCAGTGTGAAGGCCCATCCGGTGCACTGCAGGAATTCGTTGCTGCGGATGATCAGGTTCCTGCCCGGTGCCGGGGTGTCCCAGTTGAAGGCGCGCGAAGTCCCGCGCGTCTGGTTGTGCTCCATGACGAACTCTCGCGTGCCGTAGCCGCTCAATCCGAACTCGCCGGGTCCGCCGTTCATCACGATGCGATTCCGGCGGAACGCTCCGCTGGCCCCTTCGCGCCCGCCCTTGCCGAGCAGGCTGATGCCCGTGCATTCACCTCCACCGAACTGCTCCACCACGCAATCCTCCACCCAGTAACCGGTGGCGTCTGTGGTGTCGTCCCGCGGCGCGACAGCGATGATGAATGCCTCCGGATTCACGCCGGTGGCTCCGCGTCGTCCCAGCGCGTTGAGGGCGCGCACGCGTTCGACGCGGAACTCGCGGCCCATGAGATTGATGGCCTCGACGGTGATGGCTTTGCGCTTCATCGCGCGCGCGACGCCCGCGTGATTGCAGTCGGCGGTGAAATCACGGAATACGACCCGCTCGGCCGCGGGACCCCAGCCGGTGAAGAACATGCGGCCGATCCCCGAATCGGCCTGCTGGTCGGCCACGCAACCGACCAGACGCACGGTGGTCTTCCGCATCCCCGCTCCCTGCACGGTCCAACCCGACTTCACGAGGAATCCCTGCTGACCGGGGGCGCCCCAGCCGTGCGTCTCGAAGGTCCCCTCGGCGAGCCGGATCTCCGATTCCGGCGGAATGAAACGCATCCGCGCATCGAACTCCGCCGCGGTGGGCGTGATCCACGGATCCCGCTCGGTCCCGCTGCCACCTGGCTGCCCGGGCCCGGGCGAAAGCCAGTACTTCTGCGCGGCCGGCGCACCGGTGGTGGTGGCCCACAGCAGGAGCGCGAACGCGGTGGTGCGGACGGCGCGTCGAACGGTGGGACTGAGGGCCTGTCTGAAGGATGGGCCGCAGGAACAGGGCGTGGGTTTCATGGCGTGGGAAAGGGATCGGGGCGGGGCGTTCCGGGTGGTGCCCATTCCTCGCGCGAACCCGGTCGCGCGTCAACGGTTGCCCTGTCGTCGTCCGGC
>CAZYJB010000087.1:0-911 GCA_964647675.1 uncultured Verrucomicrobiota bacterium
GGGTGAGTGCCGGCATGGAAGGGGAAGGAGCGGTCGTGATGGAAAAGACGAAGAACATTCTCGAGACCATCGTGGAGCGGAAGCGCGTCGAGGTGGCAGCCCTGCCGTCGCCCGTTCCGGATGGAGCGTTGCTCGGCGCCGCCCTCGCGCGACGAGGCGATCTGCGCCCGTTCGTCGGCGCCTTGTCCCGCCCGCGGCGTCCCGGCATGGCGCTGATCGCCGAGGTGAAGAAGGCTTCGCCGAGCGCCGGGGTGATTCGCGCCGATTTCGATCCGGTGCGCATCGCGCGCGAGTACGAGGCAGCGGGCGCGGACTGCCTTTCGGTGCTGACGGACGAGACGTTTTTCCAGGGGTCACTGTCCTTCCTGAAGGCCATCCGAGCCGCGGTGGGGCTGCCGCTGCTGCGGAAGGACTTCATCATCGACGAACGCCAGATCCTCGAAGCGGTGGAGTGGGGGGCGGACGCGGTGCTGCTGATTGTGGCGATCCTCGACGATGCGCGTCTCGAGCGGTTCCTCGCGCTTGCCTCCGGTGCCGGGCTCGGCGTGCTGGTGGAGGTTCACGACGCGGAGGAACTCGCGCGTGCGCTACGGTGTGGTGCGACCCTGATCGGCGTGAACAACCGGGACTTGCGGAGTTTCACCGTGGACCTGGCCACCACCGAGCGTTTGGCGGCGGCGTTGGCGGGCGACGTCCGGGCGAAGGAGAAGGGGACGCTCCTGGTGGCGGAGAGCGGCATTCACAGCCGGGCTGATGTCATGCGGTTGCAGGCCTGCGGTGCGGCGGCCGTGCTGGTGGGGGAATCGCTGATGCGCCACGCCGATCTCGGCGTCAAGGTGCGCGAGTTGATGGGGGCGTGATCCCGCTCCGTAGCCGCGGGCGTGCAGCCCGCGCTGAATGGCGTTGGCCTA
>CAZYJB010000087.1:921-9490 GCA_964647675.1 uncultured Verrucomicrobiota bacterium
TGCACGGCGACGGCTACGATTAAACGGCGGCGAAGGATTATCCCGGGATCTCCATCACCGCGGCGCCAAAGGTGAAGCCGCCGCCGAACGCGCACAGGCCGATGCGGCCCGTGGCGCCCTCGGACAGCAGGTCGGCCAACACGAGCGGGATGGTGCTGCTGCTGGTGTTGCCGCTGTGCTTGACGCGGTTGACCAATCGCCCATGAGGCAGCTTCAGACGCTGGTCGACGGCGTCGAGGATGCGGCCGTTGGCCTGGTGCGGCACGATGTAGTCGAGTGCTTCCACGGCGATGCCGTTCTCGGTGCAGGCCTGCTTGAGCAGCGCAATCAACTGTCGCACGGCCATGGGGAACACCTTGAGACCATCCATGTTCACGTTCGGATCCGTGCGACGGCCGTGGTTCAGAATGGTGCCGTCCTCGCCGCGCGCGCTGAGCACGGGCCGGTGCAGATGGGCTTTGGATCGCGCGAATGCGGGGGAAGCGGGACCGTGGACCACCGTGGCCGTCGCGGCATCGGCGAACACGATGGCGGTGTCGAAATCGTTGGGATTGGTGAACTCGCTCATGGCCTCGGCGGTGACCACGAGAAGGTTGGCGTCGGGCTTGGACTGGCAGAAGTCGAAGGCCGTTTGCAGGGCGTAGAGGTATCCGGAGCAGGCGGCGAGGATGTCGCTGGCGGCGACGTCCTTCGACGGTCCGCCGGCGGCGGCCAGCTCATGGTGGAGAAGGCCGGCCATGCTCGGGCTGACCGAGATGGGTGTGCTCGTGCTCACCAGGATGGAGTCGATGTCCGCCAGGGTGAGCCCCGCCTGGCGCAGGGCGTCGGTCGACGCTTTGACCGCCAGGGTCAGCGCGGATTCGCCGGGAGCCAGCAGGCGTCGCGATTCGATTCCGGTGCGCTGGGAAATGTCATGCGGCGAACGCCCGGGGAAGCGCCGGATCATTTCCTCGTTGGTGACCACGCGGCTGGCCGGCGCGGTGCCAATGGCGGAGACCCCGAGCACGGGTCGCCGGGTGGGAGACACGATCGCGGGCGCCGCGTGAGCGCCGGCGGCCACGGCGGGAGCGGCGGCCGACGGTGTCCGTTTCCGCACGACCGGCACCGGATCATGCGGGATGCGGCGCGGCAGCACGCGGTCGTTGGTGTCGGTGGCGATGCGCGCGATGGGCGAGCCGACGGCGACCTTTTCGTCGAGCGGCAGCAGGTCGCGGATGATGCCGCCCATGGGGGCGCGCAGTTCGAAGGTCGCCTTGTCGGCCTCGCAATCGGCGATGAGATCGCCGGCCGCGATGCGAGCGCCTTCCGCCACCTTCCATTCGACGACCGACATCGTCTGGTCCGCCGGGCTCGAGCCGGTGGCCTCGAGCGTGTAAGCGCCGGCAGTGGGCGCGGCTTCCTCCTGCCAGGTGATCTCCAGGTCGCACAGCTCCGCGGCGGCGCCGAGAACGCGCCGCAGGTCGGGCAGGACTTCGAGCTGGTTGACGTAGTTGAACGGCGGATAGGTGTCCGGGCGCGCGACGCGGCGTGAGCGGAAGGGAACGTCGAGCGTTTCCGAGGTGGCGGCGATCACCTCGGCCCCGAAGCCGGCGGTGACGTTGTCCTCGTGGACGACCAGGAGGCGCCGCGTGCGGCGGACACTTTCCGCGACCGTTCCGCGGTCCCAGGGCGTGAGTGAACGCAGGTCGATGAAATCGACGGCGACCCCGGCGGCTTCGAGGGCATGGACCGCCTTGCGCGCGAGCGGCAAGGTGCTGCCCCAAGTGACGAGCGTGAGGTCGTCGCCGCGAGTGATCCAGCGTGCGACGCCGGGCTGGATCACCGTGGACAACGCCTCGGGCGTGGTGGCGACGCCGGGGTCGTTGAGGCAGACCTTCGGGTAGAGGAAGAGCGTGGGGCGCCCGGTCGACTGGTTGGCGAACGCCGCGTTGAGCAGGCCGACCGCGTCCTCCGCCGTGCTGGGGACCACCACATCGAGCCCGGGCAGGTGGGCGAAGGTGGTGTCGAACGGCATCGAGTGATAGGGACCGAGGCCGGGCCGGTAGGCACCGCAGGGCGCCATAATGATGACCGGCGCCTTGTAGCCGCCCGCGCTGCGCCAGTAGATCGTCGCGAGTTCGCAGGCGATCTGGTTGAAGGCCAGCGGCAGGAAATCCGAAAACTGGATGAGCGCCACCGGACGTCCACCGACCAGAGCGCGGCCCACGGACACGCCGAGGATCGTCGATTCGGTCAGCGCGGAGTTGCGCACCTGTCCGGGGAAGGCGGTGGAGAGCCCGCGCGTCAGCCCGAACACATCGCCCTTGGGATCCTCGATATCTTCGCCGAAGAGCGTCACGCGCGCGTCCGCGCCGAGCTGACGGCGCAGCACCTCGCGCATGGACTCGAGCATCGTGAGCTTCGCGGGCAGGGTGATCCCGGCCAGCGCCGGCGCGGCCTTCGCAGCGGGGGCGGCGGGTGGGCGCGCGTCCAGATCGGCGGCCGGATTCGGTGCCACCAGCGCGCGTTCGGCCGCGGCGCGCACCTCGCGTTCGACCTCGGACCGCAGTTTTTCGAGGTCCGCCTCCGCGACATTTGACGCGCGCAGGCGCGAGAGCAGGCGCTCGATGGGATCGGCGGTGGAGCGCACGTCGACGATTTCCGCCTCATCGCGATAGGTGCGTTCGTCGTCGGCGTTGGTGTGGTGGGTGAGGCGTTCGACCTCCATGACCACCAGCGCCGGTTCGCGCCGACGCACCGAGGCCACGATGTCGCGGAAGGCGGCCTCGCAGCCGAGGACGTCATGCCCGTCGATGCGATGGACGGGCAATCCGTAGAACTCGGCAGCCGGGCCCGATGGGAGGTTGTAGAACGTGTTGCCCGCCGTGCGGGTCGAGATGCCGTAGCCGTTGTCCTCGACGAGGAACAGGACGGGCAGTTTCGCGCGGACCGCCTCGGCGATCGCCTCGAGGAATTCGCCCTGCTGCGTGGTGCTGTCGCCGTTCGAACAGACCACGAGAGGCATCACGTCGGACTGGCGCGGGAAGCCGTTGGGACCGGGAGCGGGAGGCACGCGGCCCGCGACGATCTCATGGGCCACGCCCACCGACGGCAGCGCGTTGTTACCCACCGGTCCGGTCATGGTGAGCACGCGCACGTCCGGCGCCGAGAGGTGCGCGCACATTTGGCGGCCCTGGGACGTGGATCCCGCGGAACCGAGCAGACCGTGGAAAAACTGCTCGGCCGAGACGCCGCGTGCCAGCATGACCGCCTTGTCGCGGTAGTGCGGATGCACCCAGTCGTCGGGCGTCAGGTGCGGGACGAGCGCCACCGCGGATTCGTGGCCGGCACCCCCGACGTGGAAAAAAGCCTCGCCCCGATTCACGAGCTCCATCTCGACCCGATCGACGGTCCGGGAGAGAAGCATGAAACGCAACAACCACAAGGCCTTGGGCAGGTCGGCCTTAGGGATGGGCCGGGCGTCGGGGCACGGTCCACCGGAAGCGTCGCACGAAACGGCTGGCGCGGAATCCACGGGCGGAGAATGCCGGATCCGGGCCGGTGGCGGAAGCCAAACGTGCGGAGGGGCTTCGGGGCGCGAGGTCGGGCGCTGCTGGGGAAAGCGGGGGCAAGCCGTCGCAGCCTGGGGCGATGGACGGGGACTACTCCTGGCTCAGGCGTTTCTTGGGTGCTTCGTGCAGGAGAGCGTGGGCTTCGGACAGAATCCCGGGGATGCGCTGATGGAACGGGCTGGCCTTCAGCACGGGAGCGAGGTTGGCGGTCTCGATGCCGCCGACGTGCTCGCCGGGAAACCAGTGGTCTGCGGTGCCGAGCAGGTTGTAACGCATGCGTCCCCAGTCCACCAGCTGCAGTCCTTTGGCATAGGTCCACAACCGCAGGATCTCGGTGACGTTCACCTGGCCTGGGACGTCGACGAATTCGGGGAGCCCTTCGCGCCAGTGCAGCATCCAATCGCGTCCGACCTGGCGATCGAGTTCATGGCGCAGGCGCGCCTCGATCTCGGGGAGGACCTCGTGCATGCGATCGTAGTGGTCGAGGGCGGCCACGTGTTCGTCGAAATCGGCGGGACGCGCAGCACCGAGGGAGAGCGTGTGCACGTGGGGTTGGCTGAGGCAGTACAGGTCGTTGAACTGCATTGGCGTCAGCGGGCGGCACAGTTCCACGAGTTGCGGCGGTGGCGCGTAGAGTTTCCCGCCCTTGTCATTGGGGCTGATGATGAACACGCCCATGTCGCGGCGGTGCGCCTCGGGGATCGCGGGCCAGTTCAGGTCGTTGACGAAGTACCAGTGCAGGTTGACGTAGTCGAAAGCGTCCGAGCGCACGGCGTCGAGGATGACATCCGTGGTGGCGTGGGTGGAGAACCCGACGTGCCGCACGCGGCCCTCGGCCTGGAGTCTCCGCGCCGCCTCGGCGCAACCGTTTTTGCGCAGGGACCAGTCGAGGAACTGCCGGTTGTTGATGCCGTGCAGTGACAGGAGGTCCACGTAGTCGAGGCCGAGATAGCCCATGGACTTGTCGAACGTGCGCAGGAAATCGTCGGCGCGCTCCATGGGCGGGACCTTGGTCTGCACGATGAGCGACTCGCGTTTGAACTGGCGCAGCACCGGGCCGAGCTGCATTTCGGAGGAACCGTACCCGCGCGCGGTTTCGATGTGATGGATGCCGAGTTCGATCGACCGCCGGATGGTGGCTTCGAGATTGGCCTGGCCGTCGGGCGGCACGTCGCTCCAGGGGATGTCCTGCCACTTGTGCTGGTAGCGCATGCCTCCGCAGGAGAAGACGGGGATCTGGAGGTTGGTCCGGCCGAAGCGACGGTAGCGCATGCGCGGTGGTGATACCGCGAACCGGGCGCGGGTGACAACGCGCCGCTGGGCGTTGTGGGTCGGGAACGACCGGGTCCCCTGAAGACAAAAAGGGCCGGGTCGTGTGACCCGGCCCGAAAGATCCCACCCGCAGCGCTCGGGGCGCGTGAGGCGTCGCGAAGAGGTGCGGTCAGAGGTGCGGTTGGACCACTAATTCGTGGCGGCTGCGGCCTCGGTCTTCTGGAGGTTCCAGTCGAAGACCAGTTTCACGTCGTCATCGGTCTTGATCATGCCGAGCGCGATTTTGGGGGCGGGGGGTTGGATGCCGAAGTCGGTCATCTTGACCGTCGTGGTGCCGGAGACCTTAAGGGAGGAGGCGTCGGGCCGCGTGATCTGGACGGGATGGGTGAGGGTTTTGGTCTGGCCCTTGATGGTCAGGTCGCCGACCGCGTCGAACTGCAGGGCGTCGTTCTTGAACTCCTTGAAGGTCAGTTCCTTCAGCTTGTACTCGATCTTGGGGAAGTCCTTCGCGTTCATCGTCTCCTGCATCACCGCGTCCATCGCGCTACCGGAGCTGCATTTGAACGTGCGCACGAGGATGTTGACGGTGGCCGAAGCGTTGACCTTGCCCGCGGCCAGTTCCTTCTTCGCCGGGTCGACCGGGAAGGAAGGATCGAGTTCCAGGCGCCCGCCGACGAGCGTGCTTTCCGAGGTCCAGGCATGGATGTTGGAGCTGCCCTCCATGCGCATCTTGCTGCCGGGCTTGGCCCTGTACTTGAGCATGTCGGCGGCGGAGGCCCCCGCGGCGAGGCCGCAGGCGGCCACCACGACAGCAAGACGGGCGATTCGATTCAGGGTTTTCATGGGATTGGGATCGGACAGGGACAAGGGTTGGACGGGCGGGGTTGGCTCGGCCTGGGCAGGTCGTGGTGCGCGCGCAGCGGACTGGGGTGAGGTCGGGCCATCGTACCGGCGATTGGACGCCGCGATCCCCTGCATTTGTTCACCCGAGGTCTCGCGACGGCCCCGCGGCCGGGCCGGAGCCCGGACGGTCCGAGGAAAGGGGCGGGAAAGGGCGTGTCGTGCACGCGGGGTCCGGTCTCAGACTTCGAACAGGGACGCAGGGATCTCGACGCGCGACTTTTTGGCGACCGCCTCGTTGCCCTTGAGGGCGAGCACGGTGGCCTCAAAGCCGTCGCGCCAGTTGGCGGCCGGCTTGTTGTTGACGCTGGCCTGCGCGATGGCCTCGGCCATGGCCTTCTTGTCGTCGGCCCCGAAGTCGGCGATGAAATCCTTCACCGTCGTCGTCACGACGTCCGCGTTGTAAACGAACGATTCCAGCGCGTAGAAGAGCGGCGTGTTGGTGTAGGGCGCGTCCTCGACCGGTTTGTCACCCTGGGCAGCGAGCTTGGTTGCGTTGGCCACCAGCGCGATACCGGTCTCTTTGTAGAACGTGTCCTTGCGCGCGTAGACCTCCCAACCGAGCAGCGGCGCGTCGACCTCCTTGAACATCCAGGCCTTGTTGCCGCGCAGCATGACGGCGGCGTCGGTGCCGTAGATCATCTCGTATTCGGCGTCGAACGAATTGCAGAGCGTGGCCTCGGCCTGCACGTGCGCGCCCTTGGCGTACTCGAAGATCGCGTGGACCGAGTCCGCGACCTCGCGCCCGTCGTTCCAGAGGATCGTGCTGCCGAAACCGGTGACGGCGACGGGACGTTCGTTGAGATACCAGGAGACGTTGTCGACCTGGTGGATGGAAATCTCGCCGATCAGGCCTGGAGATGTGGCGGCCGAGAGACGCCAGTTCAGTTCGGCCTCGCGGTCGGGATTGGGCGACGTGCGGCGCCAGCTCTGTTTCTTGTGCCACTGGCAGCGCGCGCTCACCGTCTTCCCTGCCGCACCCGCGCGCACGAAATCGAGCAGGAACCGGCGCTGCGGGTCGGAGCGCAGCGAGAGTCCGGATTGGAAGTAGAGCGACCCCGCCTCCTGGGCCGCCTTCGCGATCGTGCGTGCTTCCTCGATCGTATGGGCGAGTGGCGCCTCGCAATACACATGTTTGCCGGCCTTCAACGCCGCCAGCACAATTTCCTGATGCTGGTGGCTGGGGGTGGCGATGATCACCGCCGCGATCTCGGCATTGGCGAGCACCGCCTTGTAATCCTCATAGGCCTCGGCCTTGGGAGCGGCCTCCTTGGCGCGCCGGATCATGGCACCGTAGGTGTCGCACACCCCGACGACCTCGGCCGAGGCCAGGCGCGCCAGCGTGTTGAGGATTTCGCGGCCCCAGACCCCGCAGCCGATGACCGCCACCTTCAGGGGTGCGCCGGAAAGCGTTTGCGCCGGCTTGTCCTGGGCGCTCGCCGACGGCGCGATGAGCTGGGTGCCACCCAGCATGGCCAGCATCGTCGCAGCGGACGAGTTGCGAAGAAAATCGCGGCGATTGAAATCGGACGGGACGACGGGATTCCGGGGCGGGACGTTCATCGGTGGCGGTTCGTTTGAGCGCGCAAAATCTGGCCCGCCTCCGGGTGAAGTCAAGGTTCCGGAGGCGAACGGAACGGGTCGTGCGTTCGCCACGGTCGCCCGCGCGGATCGAATCGATTCCCGTTGGGGTGGCGCCTCGATGCGCCCTCAGGCGTCGGTCAGGGACGTCGCCCGGGAATCGGCCTTGAACCGGAATGCCTTCCCGCCGAGGAGCGAAGCCGACGTGACGGAACCGGCCACGAACTTCTCGATGTGCTCGACGATCAGGTCGGTGCCCGTGAAGTGATCGACGTTCGGCTTCATCGCCGGGTTGTACATGGTGTCGGTCAGGTCACGCACCAGCACCGTGTTGCGTCCGTTCTTCGACATCTGGCGCAGTCCGAACGGCCGGCCCAGGACGCACATGTTGGTGTGGACACCCATGACCAGGACGTTCCGGATCGTGCGCGCCTCGGTGAGGTTCCAGATCTCCACGCCCGAATCGCTCACGGCGTCCTGGTCCTTGATTTCGAGCACGTCGATCTGGCGCAGCCAGGGTGCACCGGGGTTGCGGCCCTGGTCCTTGAGCCAGGCGGCCCAGGCCTTCTGTGGTTCGTTGGGCGTATCACAGCCACCATCGGACTGGTCGATCGGGTAGGTGCCGCGTTCTTCGGCGGGGATGCGGTGACACCATTCGCCAATGTCCTTGGGCCGGTTTGCCGCCGCCGGCGCCTCCTTCGCGCGACGGCGCGCGGCGGTGTCCTCGTAGGGTTTCACGCAACTGCTGGGCGCGTGGATGATCAACACCCCGGCCTTGCGCAGCGCCGTCAGGAACGCGTTCATGCGCGGCGCCAGTTCCCCCACGCGGTCGGTGGCGTTCTTGCAGTGGTGCAGGTCCCACATGTCGCAGACGACCGCCGCGGTCTGGGCGGGATTCCAGGCCTCGACCGAGTCGCGCACGGTCCAGGATCCCTGGGATTCGACGCGTCGCCGGACCTTGAAGGGCAGGGTTGTCGTTGCCGCGGCGAGTGCGGCCGGCTGGCGCCAGGCGGTGGCGGCGGCGAGGCCGAGGGCGGACGTGCGCAGGAACTGTCGGCGGGGTAGGGGGGGCATCGGCATGGGGCGGGGCGGTTGGGAGCGGCGGTTGGCGTTGGCGTCAGATTAGGGTGCGGGTGAACGCCGGGTGCAAGCGCGCAGGCGTGGGCGCTCCGAAAACCCCGCTTTGCCTGCGCGTCGGCGTCGGTCATGCTTGCGGGAGCGCGGCGGTCTGGTGTTCCGGGTGCGGGGACCAACGACGACCGCCC
>CAZYJB010000088.1:0-3553 GCA_964647675.1 uncultured Verrucomicrobiota bacterium
ACGCGAAATCCTCCGGCAATTGCAGGAGCATCACACCCTGTCCCCCGTCGCGCCCTCTCATCCGTCCGAAACCGCCCGGCGCTGGTCCTTCCCGGACGGCCGCGGTGAAATCGGCATCATCGCGCCCGTCAGCGAGCCCTTCTGCGGCCACTGCAATCGGATCCGACTCACCGCCGACGGCCAGATCCGCACCTGTCTCTTCAGCCTCCACGAGCACGATCTGCGCGCCCACCTGCGCGGGACTTCCTCCGATGCCGAGATCACACAGTGGATTCGACAAGTGGCTCTGGCAAAAGAAGATAGACATCACATCGGCGAGGCGGGATTCCAACAGCCCGAGCGGTCGATGAGCTGTATCGGCGGCTGACCCCGGTCCTCGCCGGGCGGTCATATCAGACTATTGTCCCCCTTGCGGGCCCACGTGGAGCCCGGCTTACTAGGCGCAAGGACGTTTTACTCAACCACCTGCCCCAGACCGACATGCCATTCATCACGGCATGGTCCCCCTTGGCATGAGCCCGCGGAGCGCTGCAATGAGCACCCCCCAGATTGCGGGGGCGGGAGACGAAGGCGACATCCGTGCCGCGTTCGATACGCTCCCGGACCTCGTCGCGATCCTCGATCCCGACGGCGTCGTCCGCCTGGTCAACCGCGCCTGGCACGAGTCCGCCCCGGGCATCCACCCGCGCCCCGCCCGGGTCGCGATCGGTGCCCTCTACTGGGACGCCTGGGACGAAACCCGCCTCGAGCTCGACCCCGATGCCCCGGACCCGGTGGCAGGGATGAAAGCCGTGCTGGCCGGCGATCGGCAGGTCTACGAACTCGAATTCAGCGCCAACTCGCCGGCGGGCCTGCGCTGGCATGTCCTGACCGCCCGGCGCATGCACGGCCAGAACCCCGCGCGCCTCCTGGTCACCATCGCCGATATCACCGCGCGCCGCTCGACCGAGGAAGCCCTGCGCCGCAGCGAGGAACGCTTCGCGCTCGCCGCGGAGGGCGGCAACGACGGCATCTGGGAATGGAACGTCGCCACGGGCGAGGACTACTTCTCCGAACGCTGGTGCCGGTTGCTCGGCTATTCCCACGCGGAACTCTCTCCCCGCATCGCCACCTGGCACCAACACCTCCACCCCGATGACCACGACCGCGTGCTCGAATCGATCCGCGCCCACCTGCGGCACCGGACGCCATTCGACGTCGAGCTCCGCCTCCGTTCGCGGAACGGTGTGTTCCGCTGGTTCCGCTACCGCGGCCAGGCGGTGTGGGACCGGGACGGCTCCCCGGTGCGCATGGCGGGGTCGATGACCGACATCACGCCGCTCAAGGAGCAGGAGTCCGCGCTGCGCGAGCTCAACGAACACCTGGAGGAACTCGTGCACGAGCGCACCGGCCAGCTTGCACGGTCGGAGGCCGCCTGTCGCAGCCAGGCGCGCCTGCTCGAGGCGGTCTTCCATAGCATGGGCGACGGCCTCGTCATCGCTGATGCCCAGGGGCGCTTCACGCACTTCAATCCCGCCGCCGAACGGTTGCTCGGTGGCGAGGAGGCGGCCGTCGATGCCGCCGCTACCAACCTCACCCACGGCATCTACCGGGCCGATGGCGTCAGTCTCATCCCGCGCGCGGAACTGCCGCTCGCCCGCGCGCTGCGTGGCGAATCCATTGACCAGGAGGAACTCTACCTGCTCGACCCCCTGCGTCCCGCACCCCTCATTCTCAGCGCCACCGCCCGCCCCGTGCGATCCCCGGGCGAGGCGATCCAGGCCGCGGTGGTGGTTTTCCGCGATATCACCGACCACAAGCGCGCCATCGAAGCCGCCCATCGCTCGCTCGCCGAGAAGGAAACCCTCCTCAAGGAAACCCACCACCGCGTGAAGAACAACCTGCAGGTGGTGGTCAGCATCCTCCGCCTCCAGGCCGCCAGGGTCTCTCATCCCGAACTGCGCTCCGTGTTTCGCGAGGCCGAAGAACGCGTGCGCACCATGGCCCTCATCCACGAGCGTCTCTACCAGTCGGCGGACCTCTCGCGCATCGACTTCGGCGAGCACCTCGCCGACCTCGCGCGCATGCTGCTCGCCTTCTACCGACCCTCGCCCCCAGGCGTTGCCCTCACCGTCGATGTCGACTCCATCCCCCTCGAGATCGACATCGCCGTCCCGCTTGGCCTCGTCGCCAACGAGCTCCTCTCCAACTCGCTGAAATACGCCTTCCCCGCCTGCCGCACCGGCTCGCTCGCCGTCCACCTCGAACGCCTGCCACCCCATCACCTGCGCCTCGCCATCCACGATGACGGCATCGGGCTCGACGCCGCCTTCGATTGGACCCAGGCCGATTCCCTCGGCCTCAAAATCGTGCGCACCCTGGTCGACCAACTTCGTGGCACCTTGCAGATCGATGGTTCGCGTGGCACCCGTGCCGAGCTCGTTTGCCCGGTTCCCGTCCGCTGACTTCCATACCCATGAGTGTTCCCTCCATCCTCATCGTTGAAGACGAGAGCATCGTCGCCCTGGACCTCGCCCAGAGCCTCGAAGCCCTCGGCTTCAAGCCCTGCGGAACCGCCGACAACGCCGAAGCCGCCCTGGCCAAGGCCGCCCAGCTGCACCCGGATCTGGTGCTCATGGACATCAACCTGCGAGGGGTGGAGGACGGCATCTCCGCCGCGCGCAAGATCCATGAACTGCACTTCATCCCGGTGGTCTTCCTCACCGCACACTCCGATCCCGCCACGCTGCGGCGCGCGCGCGAAGCCCTGCCCTACGGCTACCTGGTGAAGCCCTACGAGGACCACACCCTCCGCGCCACCCTCGAAACCGCCCTCTACCGGCATCAGGCCGCCGTCAAGCAACGCCAAATCGAGCAGTGGCTCACGTCCACCCTCTTCGCCCTCGGCGAGGCGGTGCTTTCCGTCGACCTCGAAGGCCGCATCCGATTCCTCAATCCCGCCGCCGAACGCCTCACCGGCTGGCTCAGGTCCGAAGCAGTCGACCATCCCTATACCGACGTCCTCCGCCTGGTGCGCGCCTCCGACTCGCGCCCCGACGACCCGGTCCGCACCGCGCTCCATTCCGGACTGGTCATCGAACTGGCCTCGGACCTGGTCCTCGTAACCCGCGATGACCGGCACGTCCCGATCCAATACACCGCCTCGCCCACGCGCGACGAATCCGGACGAGTCAATGGCGTCGCGGTCCTCCTGCGCGAACTCTCCCGAGCCGCGCGCTCCGAGGCCGAACGCGCCACCGCCGAGCGCCGGCTGCAGGAGAGCCAGCGTCTCGAAAGTCTCGGTTCGCTCGCCGGCGGCATCGCGCACGAGTTCAACAATCTCCTCATCGGCATCCTCGGCTATAACGCCCTCATCGCCGAGGAGATCTCCGCCGATTCGCCGGCCCACACCTACGTGCACCAGGTCGAAACCGCCGCCCATCGCGCCGCCGGCCTCTGCAAGCAGATGCTCACCTACGCCGGCCGCAACCGCTCCGCCTTTGCGCCCATCAGCCTCACCGGCCTCGCGGCCGACACCCTCAAGCTGACCCGCCTCTTCTTCACACGCTCCACC
>CAZYJB010000088.1:3563-9425 GCA_964647675.1 uncultured Verrucomicrobiota bacterium
CCCTGTCCTCGCGGATGCCTCCCAGGTCCAGCAGGTCCTCCTCAACCTCGTCAGCAACGCCTCGGAGGCACTCGGCTCCGACGGCGGACTCATCACCGTCACCACCGGAACCGTGGAGATCACCGAGGCCGTTGACCCTGCCTGGAACGTTCCGGTAGCCACGCCGCCCGGCCGTTACGCGTTCCTCGAGGTCACTGACACCGGCTGCGGAATGACCCCCGACATCGTGGCGCGCATCTTCGATCCTTTCTTCACCACCAAGTTCACCGGACGCGGTCTCGGTCTCGCCGCCGTGCTCGGCACGGTGCGCTCCCACCACGGCGGCCTGCAGGTGCGATCCACCCCCGAAAAGGGCTCCTCCTTCCGCGTCCTGCTCCCCTTTGCACCCCCCCCTGTCTCCCCGGCCGCCGCACCCGCGCACACGCCGATCCTGCGCGCCGACGCCTCGATCCCCGCCATCGTCACCGTCCTGATCGTCGAAAGCGAACAGCCGGTGCGCGATGTCTCCGCCCGGTTCCTGCGCTCACTCGGGTTTAATACCGTCGAGGTCGACTCCGGCCCCGAGGCGCTCCACCGCCTGCAATCCCCCGAGCGCGCCATTCACGCCGTCCTGCTCGATGCCACCATGGAGGGCGTCAATAGCGTGGAAACGTTGCGCGCCATCCGGAAGCTCCGGCCCGACCTGCCGGTCGTGCTGATGAGCGGTTTCTCCGAGGAAACCGCCTCGGAGCGTTTCGCAGAATTCTGGCCCTGTGGCTTTGTGCAGAAACCCTTCACCGCCGGCACGCTCGGCGTGGCCATCCAGCGCGCGCTCGCCGCGGCGTCCCCCGGCTGAGCCACCCCCCGCACCCCACGCCCGCCGCGCCGCTTCCCTTGACGCAGCCAAGGTGCCTTCGCCTATTCTTCCTGCTCGATGCCAACCTATCAGTACGAGTGCGACAAGTGCGGACATCAGTTCGAGGTGTTCCAGTCCATGAAGGATGGCGCCCTGACCACCTGCCCCAAGGACAAGTGCGCCAAGGCCCGGTGGGGCCGTGGCAAGGTGACCCGCCAACTCGGCACCGGCGCCGGGCTCATCTTCAAGGGCTCCGGGTTCTACATCACCGACTACCGCAGCGAGGGATACAAGGCGGCAGCCAAGAAGGAATCCGATTCCAAGCCCTCAGCCACCCCGGCGTCCGGACCGACGCCAGCCCCTCAAGCCGACTCCGGCTCCAAGGCCACGCCCAAGGCGACTGCGCCCACCACCACTACCACCACCTCCTCCTCCTCCAAGCCTTCCACCAAGCCTTCCACCAAGCCTGCTTCCGGATCGTGACCGCCGCCGCACGCCTGCGCCGCGGCGCGCGTCCCCTGCGCCGGCGGTGCCCCCCGATGCCGCCCCGCGCCCGTGGCGTGGCCGGCGGGAAGGCGACGCACAATAGCCAGCCCATCCTGACCACGCTGCTGGCCTCGCTGCTGCTGATCGCCCCGGTTGCTCAGGCGGCGTCCTCCGGAGTCTCGCCCTCATCCCCCGACCACGCCGCCGAGGTGGTCACCACCCACAGCGAGTCCGGCCAGTTCATCGTCGCCGGACCCAAGGCCCTTGCTCGCAGGCGCGCCCTCGAGTCTCGTTCGGTCGGTATCACCACACGCGAACTCACACCGCAGACGCTCGCCGTCTCCTGCGAGCGCACCAAGGATGAGATCCTCCGCATCCTCGAACTCAACGACGTCTGGCGCCAGGCGGGCGGTGGACGGTCCGGTCGCATCCTCGTCCAGATCGACCCGTTCTTTCCAACCAACGCCGCCCCCGCCGTGCAGGCCACCCCCTTCGAACAGGGCTGGCATCTCCGCGTGCCCCTGCCGCCCGCCCTCGAACAGGACGTCCTGGTCCGCACTCTGACGCACGCGACCCTGCTCGAACTCGCCAGCCGCCAGGGCAACACGCGCGCCCCCGAAATCCCCCTCTGGTTCGTCGAGGGCATGACCCAGACCATCCTCGCCAATGTTCCCGAGGGCGTGATCCTGCAGCCGCAGTCGCGCTTCGTCGCCGACCTGCGCGTCGCGGAACGCCTGGCCGCCGTGCGCGATCTCCTCGCCCGGCGTGGAGCCGTCGAATTCCACGAACTGAGCCAGCCGGACCTGTCCCGCATGTCGCGCGAGGACTGGGAACGCTACTCGGCCTGTGCCCACCTCTTCCTGCACGAACTGATGCGCCTGCCCGAGGGCACGCCGCGCCTCGTGCGATTCCTCCAGCGATCGCAGGACTTCTGGAACTGGCAGACCGGGCTCGTCGAGGCCTTCCAACCCGGGTTCCGCAGCCTGCTCGACGTCGAAAAATGGTGGGCGCTCACGGTCGCCAACTTCACCGGGCGCACTCCCGTCCAAGCCTGGCCCGATGCGTTCGCGCTGCGCAAACTTGACGAGGCACTGCAGCCGGTCGGCATCCTGCCGGGAGTGGGCAACCGCGCCCGCCGCCTCAGTGTCGAGGCGGTCATCGCCGACTGGGAATATGCGCGCCAGGTGCCGGTGCTGCGTGAGGTCCTGCGCCAGCTTTCCTTCATTCGCGTGAACGCGCCCGCCCGCGTCAGCCCGCTCGCCCATCGCTATGCCGATCTGATCGAGCACTACCTCGACGCTCGCTCCCGCGCGGGTTTCGCACCCGCCACCCGCTCGCAGCCGATGCCCAGCGTCAAACTGCTTGCACGCGAAACCGTGGCGCGTTTCCGCTCGCTCCAGGAGGAACGCGCCGCGCTTTCTCAAAGTCTCGTCACACCACCCGCCCCGGGGTCACCCGGCGCAGCGCCCACCGCCTCCGTCCAATCGACCGGCCCCAATCCCCCTTGAGCCCCCAGGCCGAACGCCGCCGCTCCTGCCCGGGAGCACGAACCCTTTACCCCTGGAACTCATGATCCTGCCCCTGCCCCGGTTTCCTCGGCTGCTCGCCCTCGCGCTCCTGCTCGGTTCGCTCGTGCCGCTCGCCGCGCCGGCCGCCAACACTCCCTCTCCCGTGACCACCCCCTCCTCCCAGAACCCCCTCCTCATCCCGAGCACGCTGCCGTTCCACTACCCGCACTTCGATCGCCTCAAGGAAGAACACTTCCTTCCCGCCTATGCCGAGGCCATGGCGGAGGAATTGCGCGAGGTGGCCGCCATTGCCGATCAACCCGCCGATCCCACCTTCGAAAACACCCTCGTCGCGCTCGAGCGCTCCGGCCTCGCGCTCGGCAGCGTCGAGCGGCTCTTCTCCAATCTCAACGGCACGCTCACCACCCCCGGCCTGCAGGCGATCGAGAAGGAGATGGCCCCCAAACTGGCCGCCCATCGCGACACCATTCTTCTCAACCCACGGCTCTTCGCGCGCCTCGACGCCATCCATCACCAGCGCGCATCCCTCGGTCTCGACCCGGAATCGCTCCGACTCCTCGAACGGACGCATGAGGATTTCGTCCGCGCCGGCGCACGGCTCAACGAGGCGGAGAAAACTCGGCTCAAACAGCTCAACGCTGAAATCGCCGTCCTCCACACCACCTTCACCCAGAATGTCCTCAAGGAACGCAACGCCCGCGGGCTCCTCGTAACCGACGCCTCCGATCTGGCGGGACTCTCCCAGTCGGAGATCACCACCGCCGCCACCACCGCGAAAGCCGCCGGGCACGAGGGCAAATACCTGCTCGCGCTGCTCAACACCACCGGACAACCGGCCCTCGCCAGCCTCACCAATCGCGCCCTGCGCCAGCGCCTGCTGGAAGCCTCGATGCAGCGCGGCAGCCTGGGCGGCGAGTTCGACAATCGCGACGTCGTCTCCCGCCTCGTGCGCCGTCGCGCCGAACGCGCGCGCCTGCTCGGTTATCCCAGCCACGCCGCCTACCGCCTCGAGGTCCAGACCGCCAGGTCAACCGTGGCGGTCAACTCCCTGCTCGCGCGCCTCGCACGGCCCGCCGTGGAGAATGCGCGCCGCGAAGCCGCCGCCATGCAGGCCCTCATCGATGCGGAACAAGGCGGATTCACCCTGGCCGCGCATGACTGGGATTTTTACGCCGAGAAGGTGCGCCAATCGCGATTCGCCTTCGACGAATCCCAACTGCGCCCCTACTTCGAGATGCAGCGGGTCCTGGTCGACGGCGTCTTCTACGCCGCCACCCAACTGTTCGGCATCACCTTCAAGGAGCGCCACGACCTGCCCAAATACCATCCGGACACCCAGGTCTTCGACGTGAAGGACGCCGACGGCTCGCCGCTCGCGATCTTCATCGTCGACTGGTACGCGCGCCCATCCAAGCGCGGCGGCGCCTGGATGAACTCCTACGTCACGCAGTCCACGCTCCTCGACCGACGCCCCGTCATCGCCAATCACCTCAACATCCCAAAGGCGCCCGCGGGCGAGCCCACCCTGCTCACCTACGACGAAGTGACCACCGCGTTCCATGAATTCGGACATGCCCTCCACGGCATGTTCTCGAAGGTGCGCTATCCGCGGTTCTCCGGCACCAGCGTGCCGCGCGACTTTGTGGAGTTTCCCTCCCAGGTGAATGAGATGTGGATGACCTGGCCGTCCATCCTGACCCACTACGCGCGCCATCATCGCACGGGCGAACCGCTCCCGCCCGCGTTGGTCGAGAAGGTGCTCGCCGCGCAACGCTTCAACCAGGGCTTCAAGACCACCGAATACCTCGCCGCCGCCCTGCTCGATCAGGCCTGGCATCAGCTCGCGCCCGAGGACGTCCCGGGGGCCGACGGCGTCGTTGCCTTCGAGAAGGCCGCCCTCGCCAGGGCGGGCGCCGACTTCCCGCCGGTCCCACCGCGTTATCGCAGCCCTTACTTCTCTCACGTTTTCGGCAGCGACGGCTACTCCGCCGGCTATTACTCCTACATCTGGAGCGAAGTGCTGGATGCCGACAGCGTCGACTGGTTCCGTTCGAAGGGCGGACTCCAGCGGGCCAACGGGGATCACTTCCGCAGCACCCTCCTCTCCCGCGGAGGCAGCGACGACGCCATGAACCTCTTCCGCGCCTTCCTCGGACGCGACCCCGCGATTGAGCCCCTGCTGAAACGCCGCGGCCTCGAAACCCCGTAACCCCCTCGCGACCCGCCCCCTTCCGACCATCAGGTCCATCAGGTCCATAGAGTCCATAGGGTCGCTCAGGTCCCCACCACCCCGCTATCGCCTTCGCGCGACCGGATCCTGCGGCTTGACCGCATTCGAGCGGGCGGGTTTTACTGTGGGCCTCGCGTCGCCCGGCGCGATCGACCTCGGGCCAGTGTAGCTCAGTGGCAGAGCAACGGTTTCGTAAACCGTAGGTCGTCGGTTCAATCCCGACCACTGGCTCCATCTCTTAACTCCTTGAGCTAAGGGACTTAAGCCTGACAGCGGGTGGCAGGTGTGCTCAAAACTGTGCATAGAATGTGCCGCTCTGGCACATTTTGGCACCCCTCCAGCACCCCCTCGCCACCCCTCCGTAACGCAGGAATTAGGTCGTCGGTAGCCTTTGGACTCGTTGCCTCAAAGCCAATGAAGTCCCGTTACCGCACCTATCGCCGGGCCAGCAGCCAGTTCTACGTCCTCGATTCCGTCACCGGGAAACGCGAGAGCCTCCGCACCTCCGACCCCCGGGAAGCCGCCCGACTCGTCCAGGCCCGGAACGACGCCCACGATCAGCCCGCCTTCAACCTGCAACTCGCCCGGATGTACCTCACCGGCGCCGACCCCGACGGCGCCAAACGCACATGGCACGACGTGCTCACCGCCGTCATCGAAATCAAGCACGGCCCAACCCGGGAACGTTGGGGAGTCGCCGGGCGCCAAAAGGCCCTGGCAGTCCTTCTCCGCCGACCGCTGGTCGACACCCGCCCCGAACACTTGCTCACCGCCATCAAGGC
>CAZYJB010000089.1:0-3085 GCA_964647675.1 uncultured Verrucomicrobiota bacterium
GCAGCGAGGCGCTGCCTCGGACTCCCTCGCAGGCGGATCCGCGCTCGATCGTGGCGCAGTCGCGGCTCGAAGAGGATCAGCGGCTGAAGTCCATGTGGGCCGGGTACGCCTTCGCGAAGGATTTCCGCGAGGATCGCGGCCATGCCTTCATGCTGGACGACCAGACCTACACCGAACGTCAGCAGGTCGTGAAGCAACCCGGCACCTGCCTGCACTGCCATGCGTCCGTCTACGTGCCGTACAAAAAGGCGGGAGAGGGCGATCTCATCAAGGGCTTCGAGGTGATGAACCAGATGACCTTCGCCGAGGCACGGAAGGAAGTGGCCCACCCGGTGGCCTGCATCGACTGCCATGATCCCACCTCGATGCAACTGCGCATCACCCGCCCCGGCTTCCTCGAGGGCATCCGCGCGCTCAAGGAGCACCAGGGCGTGAAGGACTACGACGTCAACCGCGACGCCACGCGGCAGGAGATGCGCAGCTTCGTCTGCGCCCAGTGCCACGTGGAGTATTACTTCAAGGGCACCGAGAAGCGGCTCGTCTACCCATGGAAGAACGGCGTGAAGGTCGAGGAGATCCTCGCCTACTACGACGAGGTGGGTCACAAGGACTGGATCCATGCTGAATCCGGTGCGCCGGTCCTCAAGGCGCAGCATCCCGAGTTCGAGCTCTGGCAGCAGGGGATCCACGCGCGGTCGGGCGTCTCGTGTGCCGACTGCCACATGCCCTACAAGCGCGTCGGCGCGCAGAAGGTCAGCGACCACCACGTGCGCAGTCCGCTGCTCAACGTGCAAAAAGCCTGCCAGACCTGCCACCAATGGCCCGAGGACGAGCTGAAGGCGCGCGCGACGACCATCCAGAACCGCACCTTCCGCATGCGCAACCTCGCGATGGACGCGCTCACCGATCTCATCGGCGATCTCCGGTCGGCACGCGCCTCGGGCGTGGCCACCAACGACACCCGCGTGGTCTCCGCGATGGACTTCCAGCGCAAGGCGCAGTTCTTCCTCGATTTCATCGAAGCAGAGAACTCCATGGGCTTTCACGCGCCCCAGGAATCCGTGCGCATCCTCGGCGAATCGATCGACTTCAGCCGCAAGGGACAAAACGCCCTGCGCGGCGCCGCGGCCCGGACCACCGCGGCGTCCGCCACCCCGTGAAGCCGCGGCCAGGCCGCGAGCCGCCTTGATGCCGTGCGGGCGTGCGGACAATCTCCGCGCGCACCCATGTCCGGCATTTCGTTATTCAGGCAATTGGCTCTCTTCGTCGTGATTGGAGGGGCGTGCGATTGCCTTCTGCGGGTCGGGTTGGCGGCGGAGTGGGTGGAACTGCGCGATCATCGCCGAGCGCCCCTCGTGGTGCCGGCTGACGGCCGTGCCGGCTTCACGCGACTGCCGGGCCTCCAGACCGGGCTGGCCTTCACCAACCAGATCGCCCTCGCACGCCACCTGACCAACCAGATCCTCCTCAACGGTTCGGGCATCGCCTGCGCCGACGTGGACGGCGATGGGCGCGTCGATGTGTTTTTGAGCGGCTTCGACAATCCCAACGCGCTCCACCGCAATCTCGGGAACTGGCGCTTCGAGGAGATCGCCGGGCGTGCCGGCGTGGCGATGCCGGATGCGGATTGCACCGGGGCCGCGTTTGGCGATCTGGATGGCGACGGCGACGCGGACCTGGTGGTCAACACGCTGGCGCAGGGCACCGTCTTCTTTCGTAACGATGGCCACGGTCGGTTTGAGCGCCTCCCTCTGGAAATCAACATCGGCCGAGGGGCCATGACGGTGGCCATGGCGGACATCGATGGCGATGACGACCTCGACCTGTACGTGGCGAACTATCGCGTGCGCGCGTTGATGGACATGCCCGCGACGCGCATGACCTTCAAGAAGGCGGGCGGCCGCACCGTCGTCGAGACCGTGCAGGGGCGCCCCGCCACGGACCCCGAGTTTCGTGACCGCTTCGTCATCAACGAGGCGGGCGGCATCGAGGAGAACGGCGAGCCCGATGTGCTGCTGCGCAACGACGGAGACTTTCGTTTCGTCGAGGTCCCGTGGACCGGCGGTGCTTTCCTCGATGAGACCGGCGCGCCGTTGAAGCAGCCCCTGCGCGAGTGGGGTTTGGCGGCCATGTTCGCCGACGTGAACGGCGACGCGCGTCCCGATCTCTATGTGTGCAACGATTTCCAATCGCCCGACCGCCTGTGGCTGAACCAGGGCGCAGGGGTGTTTCGGCTGGTCGATTCGCTCGCGCTGCGCCGCACCAGCCTGTCGTCGATGGCGGTCGATTTCGCGGACATGAACCGCGATGGCCTGGCTGATTTTTTCGTGGCCGAGATGATGAGCCGGGACCACGGGCTGCGCATGCGCTGGGTGCGCGAGAACTTCCCGCACCGCCCGGTGGTTGGCGTCTATGACGACCGGCCGCAGCTCGAGCAGAACACCCTGCAGCTCGCGCGCGGCGACGGCGGCTGGAGCGAGGTGGCGCAGTTGAGCGGCGTGGAGGCCGCCGAGTGGGCCTGGGCCTGTGCGTTTCTCGATGTCGATCTCGATGGATGGGAGGATCTCCTCGTCGTGAACGGCATGGAACGAGCCGGTCGCGATCTCGACGTGGCCGAGCGTCTCAAGGCGCAACGTGCGGGACGCCAGCCCACGGCCGCGGAGGTGTTCGAAGGGCGAAGGCAGTTCCCGCGACTCGCCACCTCCAATGTCGCCTTTCGCAACCGTGGCGACCTCACCTTCGAGGAATGCTCCCGCGCGTGGGGCTTCGACCTGGCCGCGGTATCGCAAGCGCTGGCGCTGGCGGATCTCGATGGCGACGGCGATCTCGACGTGCTGGTCGGCAATCTGAACGAGGAGGTGGCTGTCTACCGCAACGACTCCCCGGCACCCCGCGTGGCGGTTCGTTTGCGCGGCCGTGGTGCCAACTCCCAGGGGGTCGGCGCACGCATCGACGTGCGCGGCGGCGCCGTGCCCCGGCAAAGCCAGGAGATCCGGGCGGGAGGCCGCTACCTGAGCGGCGACGAGTTGATGCGCGCCTTTGCCACCGGTGCCGCCGCCGAGGTGGATCTCACCGTCCGCTGGCC
>CAZYJB010000089.1:3095-9422 GCA_964647675.1 uncultured Verrucomicrobiota bacterium
GGTGCGGTCACCGAGATCGCCAAGGTGGTGGCCAATTCCCTGGTCGAGATTCGCGAGCCGGAGCCGAACACTCCGCGGGCGCCGACGGTGGGCGAGCCGGCGGAGAGGTGGTTCGAGGACGTGACACCGCGACTCGGCCATCGTCATGTCGACGTCGCCTTCGACGATTTCGCGCGCCAGCCGCTCCTGCCCGCCAAGCTCAGCCAGGCAGGTCCGGGCATTGCCTGGGTCGATCTCGACGCGGACGGTCTCGACGAACTGGTGATCGGTGCCGGGAAAGGCGGACGGATCGAGGCGTGGAAGGCGCCGGAGGCGAAGGATGGCCCCTGGCGCCGGTACGGGGCGGGCACGAACGTACCGGCGCTTCCGCGCGATGTGCTGGGAATGGTCGCGGTGGGACTGGCCGGAAGCACCAACGTACCCCGCGTGATCGTGACGCTCTCGAACTACGAGGATGGCGCCGCGTTCGGTGCATCCGTCGCGGAATGGAATCCGCGGACCGGTGCGTTGAACGACCTCGCGCCGGCCACCGAGTCCAGCGCCGGCGCCCTCGCGGCCGGGGATATCGATGGCGATGGTGATGTCGATCTGTTCGTGGGCGGACGCGTCGTTCCCGGACGCTGGCCGGAACCGGCGAGTTCGCGATTCCTCAGGCAGGAACAGGGACGCTGGGTGCTGGATGCCGAGCGCAGCCGCGTGCTCCAGGGAGTCGGGATGGTCACCGCCGCGGTCTTTACCGATCTCGATCTGGATGGCGATCCCGACCTGGTGCTGGCCACCGAATGGGGACCGTTGCGCGTCTTTCTCCAGGAGTCCAAGGGCACGTGGACCGACGCCACCGCGGCGTTCGGGCTGAATCGCGAGGCGTGGCGCGGACGCTGGACCTCGCTCGCGGCGGCGGATCTGGACGGAGACGGTCGTCCTGATCTCGTGGCGGGGAACTGGGGGCGCAACACGCCGGACGAGCGGCACCGATTCCCGGTGGATGCGGCGGGCGCGGGCGGCGGTTGGCTGCGCGTGTACCACGGCGACTTCAATGGCGATGGCGTCCACGACGTCCTCGAAGCCTGGCGCGACGCCACAGTGAACGCGGACCGCCCTGTCCATCCCATGACCGTGGTGGCCTTGTCGCTGCCCGCGGTGCGCGGGAAGTTTCCCACCCATGCCGCCTATGGCGCCGCCACGATTCCCGAGATCCTCGGCGAAGCGACGGCGGCCGCCAAGCTGCTCACGGGTGGAGCTTCGGAAACGGGTGTCTTCCTGCAACGCGCGACGGGATTCGAGTTTCATGCACTGCCGGTTGAAGCGCAGTGGGCACCGGTGTTCGGAGTGGCGGTGGCCGATGCCGATGGCGACGGGGCGGAAGATCTGTTTTTGGCGCAGAATTTCTTCGCCGTGCGCACCCATCTGCCGCGCTTCGACGCCGGAGTGGGGTTGTGGTTGCGGGGAGATGGGCGCGGTGGATTCACGCCCGTGGGTTCCGAGCGTTCCGGTGTGCGCGTCTTTGGCGAACAACGGGGAACCGCCGTCTCGGATTTCGACGGGGACGGCCGGGTGGATCTCGTCGTCGCACAGAACGGCGCCGAGACGCGCCTGTTCCGCAATCGTGTGGCGAGGCCAGGACTTCGCGTCCGCTTGCAGGGCCCGCCCGCGAATCCCATGGCGATTGGCGCCAAGGTGGGATGGGCTGCGAAGGGCGCGGGACTTAAGGAGGTCCAGGCGGGTGGCGGTTGGTTCTCGCAACAGAGCGCGACGGTGGTGATCGCCCGCTCCGATGAGTCGGCAGGTATCCGTGTGATCTGGCCCGGCGGAGACGAGCGCAACTATCCGGTTCCCGCCGATGCGACGTCGGTCACGCTGGTGTGGGCTCCCAAGGCCTGATCGTGTTCGCGTGGATCGGTGATTGCCGCGGCTGCGTCGCCCCGTCCTACTTCGTCCCAACGTGCCGCGCTCCATGAAATGGCTCCTCCCGTCGGCCGTGACCCTGGTGGCATTGTGGGTGGCTTATTTCGTTGTCGCCAACCTGGTGCTCCGCAGCTCGGGCCTCCGGCAGAGGATCAATCGGCATCCGGACCGTTTCTTCCTCGAATGGACCTCGGCGACCACCTGGTTGCCGGGCGTGTTTCAGGTGCGGGGACTTCATTTCGTCGGGCAGGGGACCCGCAGCGTGTACTACGGGCGGATCGACGCTGCGCGATTCCGGGTGGCGCTGACACCGCTCCTGCGACGGGAAATCCGGGCGCCAGTCTTCGAAGGCGCGGGCATCGAGTTTCGGCTCGCGCGGAGGGGGGACACGCGTGCGCCGGATGCTTCGGCAGAACCTGGAGACGCGGACGACACCCGCTCCGATCCGTCCATTCCGGGTCTCGAGTCCCTGCCGCGGCGCACCGCTCCGCGATCTGCCCGTCGTCCGCCCTCGTGGCACCTCCGCGTTGACCAAGCACGCATGCGGCAGATTGCGCAGATCTGGATCCACCAGTTCCGGCACGTCGGAGTCGGTGAACTGGAGGCGTCGCTCGCCATGCAGATCGATGGCCCGGTACACGTGCGACTCGCGCGATTGGAGTATCCGTCGGCCACCCTCGACGTCCATGGCGCAACCGTGGCGCGCGACCTGTTCACTCGCGCGAACGGGGAGTTGGGACCTCTGACCTTTGGTGTCGACGACGAGCCGCCGGAACGTTTGTACGAGCACATCACCGTCGAGGCGGAGATCAGGGGTTCTTTCGATTCGCTGGATGCGCTTCGGAACCGGGTCGGCCATGCCCTGCGGACGGAGTTCGGTGGAGCGGGACGGGTGGAGGCGCAGTGCCGGGTCCGGCGGGGTGTCCTGCAGTCGGGAACCCGGATGCGGATCGACTCCCCGAATCTCGCCCTCGGGATCGCGGGGATCACCTTTCGAGGCGTGGCGGCGGTGGAGGATTCGATTGTCGATGACGAGGACGGAACCGGGCGCGCTCGTCTTCGTCTCCACCTCGATGACCTCGTGGTGGTGCAGGCGGGTGATGTGATTGCCACGGCTCCCGGCCGTGTGCTGGAACTGGAGTCCACCACGCCGCACCTCACGCTTCATCGGCCCTTCGACAATGCCGAGGTCATGCTCCGGCTGAGCCCGATCACCGTCACCCAGGCAGCATTTCTCAATCACTGGATTCCGCAGGGAGCGGGGGTGCGCCTGGTGTCGGGACACCTGCAGGCGAAGGCCGAGGTCAGGGCAGGCGGGAAGGGGCCGGGCTCCGGCAGCCTGACGCTCGAAGGCCAGGGGCTGGCGGCCGAAGTGAGGGGGCAGCGGTGTCAGACCGACCTGCTGCTGGAGGTGCCGATGCAACTTGGTGATCTCGGAGATCGCCGGGGCAGGATCGACGGAGCCTTGCTGACCCTGACCAACGTCGTCGTCGCCGGTGCCAGAACCCGGGCCGGCGAAGCATGGCATGCCCGGTTTGGAATCCCATCCGCGGAGATCGATATCGGTTCGAAGGGAGAGTGGTCGATGGCGGGCGAAGTGAGCTTTGCGATGCGCGATACCCGTCCGCTCGTCGCGGTGCTCGTCGAACAGGAGGCCGCTCCGGGTTGGATCCGGCTCATGCCCACCCTGCGCGGCTTGGAAGGGAGGGCGCGGATCACAGCCGGACCTCAACTCATCGTGGTCCGTGATGCCCACGTCACGGGCGCAAGCGTTGAGATGCGCGCGGAATTGGAACTCTCCCCGGGCCGGACGCGCGGGATCGTATACGCGGAGTACGGGCCGGTCGGGGCCGGGTTCGATCTGCGCGGTGAACGCTCCCGGTGGCGGATCTTCGGCGCGCGTCGGTGGTACACGGTCGCTTCAGCGAATCCCTTCGAGGCACCGGCGCCTGGAGCCGAGCCGCCCGACCCGCCGGCGGAATCCGGAGGGCCCGCGGAACCGGGAAGGCGCTGACCCGTTGCGGCGTTCGAAGGGCTCGGGCAATCGCCGGCGTTCGGATTTCGTGGTCACCGCAAGTTCATCGGAAAGGTGGGGCGCCTCGCCCCTCCCGTCACGCCGCGAAGAGAAAGTCTTCGCCCTCCGTCCATCCAAGGCCTCGCAGGAATCCGCGTTGGAGGTCACGGGCGCCGCGCGTGCCGACGTAGCCGATGACAAACGGCCGTGCCTCCCGGGCAAGGGTCGCGAGCAGCGCGGGTGCCACCACGGGAACGCCGGCCCGCGTGCGACCGAGCTTGTGTTCGTCGATATCCAGGAATGCCGCAGGCTTCACGCCGTGCGGTTCGAGGAACTCCACGCGCCGCCGCGTCAGTCGACCGGCGCCCCAGATCCAGACCGCACGGTCGGGCGCGACGTGCCTCCGGATCCAGCGGGCCAGATAGACCGCCTTGAGACGGTAGAAGGCATCGGCGGAGTAGCGCGGGTCCGAACGCGACAGCCGCCCCGCACCATCGTGCCACGACAGCAGTGCTTCGGGCACCTTGTGCATGACGATCCCAGCCTCGAGCCAGCGCAGCCAGAGTTCGTAGTCCTCCGGGAATGCGCCGTCGCGATAGCCTCCGAAGCGCGCCACCACACCGCGACGGAAGGCAACGCTGGGATGTGCGAACGGCGATTCAACGAACCGGTTCAACCCGATGTCGCGTGCGGTCTGCAGCGAGTTGATCCAGTCGACGTGGGCAGCGTAGCCGGCGTTGGCCTCACGATCGCCACGGTACTCCACCAGGGACGCGACGAGTCCCGCATCGGGATGCTCCTCGAAGGCCTGCACCAACCGTTCAAGACGCGCGGGGGCGCTTTCGTCGTCGGCATCCATGCGCGCGATGAGCTCGGCGCGGGCTGCGGCAATGCCGGCATTCAGCGCAGGCGCGATCCCGGCATGGACCAGGCTCACCACGCGGAGGCGCGGATCACCCTGCTGCGCCTGGGCCAGCAGGCGCGCGGTACCGTCGGTGGAACCGTCGTCGACCGCCACCAGTTCCCAATCGGTCAGGGTCTGGCGTCGGATGGATTCGAGCGCGCGCGGCAGCGTGGTGGCGGCGTTGAAGATGGGAAGGACGACGCTGATCCGGGGGTGGTCGTGCATGGGCGGGACAGGCAATCAGGGCTGCTGGAAGGCCTGCGCCTGCGGATTGCCGCCGGACTCGAGAAAGGCGAGCAGGTCGAGGATTTCGTCGAGGGTCAGCACATTGAGAAGCGCTTCGGGCATGGGGGAAACCGAGGATGCCCGCGACTCCGCGATGGTGGCACGGGGCACGGACTGCTGGGTGCGGGTGAGCGGATCGGTCTCGATCACCACTTCGGCATCCGACTCACGCACGAGGCGCCCGGTGACATCGTCGCCGTCCTTGAGAAAGAGGCGCGTGTTCCGGAACTGCTCGGAGATGACCCGCGAGGGTTCCACGAGGGACTCGAGCAGATCGCGGCGCGAGTATTTGCTGGCGAGCGCGCCGAGCTCGGGGCCGATGGCGGAGCCGGCGTTGCCGAGGCGATGGCAGGCGTAGCATTGGGTGTCGATGAACGCCTGGCGGCCGCGCGAGAAGTGGCGTCCCTGGGCCGCACGATCGAGGTGCGGCAGGAGATCCTCGAGCTTCCATTCACGCACGAACTCGCGCGCGCGCGCCGGGATGAGTTGGGCACCGGCCAGGGGTTGCTCGGCGAGTGCGACGTACGCCGCCCGTTCGCCGGCGGGAATCGCCGCGAGGGCATCGCGACGGAAGCCCTCGAGGTGCTGATTGAGAGCGGCGCCGTCGACGTAATCGCGGTTCACGTCGTGGAACCAATGCAGCAGGGAACCAGGACGCGGGAGATGGTCGCGCGGCTTGGTCCACCAACTCAGGAATCGCGTGCGCAGTTCGGGGGTCCAGCCGGACGACACGTGTCGAAGTTGCGAGACGTAATGGATCTGTTGCTCGGCCTGCGGCGCCTCATCGACGAGGCGCAGGGCAGGTTCGAGAATGCCCGGGGCATCGAGCCAGGTGAGGATCCGGATCAATTCGCGATTCTCCGGCCAGGAAGCCGAAGGAAAGCGCGGCGAGAGTTTGGTGATTGCGAGCTGACGCAGGTTCTCGGGAGGCCGGCCCTGGCGCAGGAAGCTGAGCTCGATCACGCGCAGTTTGAGCAGGCGCAGATCTTCGGGCAGTTGGGCGAGGGGGAATTTCGCCAGCGCGGCAAGAAGCGCGGGTTGATGCCGCGCCTCGCCGAGGCGGGCCAAACCGAGCAGCGCATGCAGCGCGGTGATGGCGTTGGTTTCGCCCAGCGCGCGGTCGAGCCAACGCTCGACGGGTTGGTTCTCGAGCCCCACCCGCGCCGCGTAGCGCAGACTGCCGTCCGGCGAACCGAGCTGCGGCCAGAGCGTGTCCACC
>CAZYJB010000090.1:0-9420 GCA_964647675.1 uncultured Verrucomicrobiota bacterium
CCGAGCAGACCCGCCGGCACACCTGTCTCGCGGCGCTGCTCGGCATTCCGCACCTCGTCATCGCCATCAACAAAATGGATCTCGTCGACTGGAGCGAGGAGCGGT
The DNA here is from genome assembly GCA_964647675.1 of uncultured Verrucomicrobiota bacterium. GTDB lineage: Bacteria > Verrucomicrobiota > Verrucomicrobiia > Limisphaerales > CAIMTB01 > CAIMTB01. The sequence goes on from CAZYJB010000090.1 coordinate 106, forward strand.
TCCTCGAAATTCGCGACGAGATCGAAGGCTTCCTGCCGCGACTCGACGTGCTGCGCGACGTGAAGTTCGTGCCGATCAGCGCGCTCAACGGCGACAACGTCGTGGAGGCCTCCACGAAGACGCCGTGGTTCCAGGGACCCACCCTCCTCGGCCATCTCGAGACGGTGCACATCGCGAGCGATTGGTGCCTCAACGGCCTCCGGTTTCCGGTGCAATGGGTCAACCGGCCCAATTCGCCCCATGACCCGCGCCTGCACGATTTTCGCGGCCTGTCCGGCCAGATCGCCCGCGGCATCGTGAAAAAGGGCCAGCAGGTGCTCGTGCTGCCCACCGGACTCAAGAGCCGCGTGCGCGACATCTGGACTCTCGACGGTTCGCATGACGAGGCGTTCTGTCCGCAGTCTGTGACACTGGTGCTGGAGGACGACCTCGACGTCAGCCGCGGCGACACGCTGATCGGGCTCGACGTCATGCCCGGTATGAGCAACGAGCTGCGCGCGCGCGTGTGCTGGATGAATCCGCGCCCGCTGCAACGGGGGAAGAAGTACTACCTCAAGCACACCGTGCAGACAGTGCAGGCGGTGGTCACCAGCCTGGAAAGCAAGCTCGACATCCGCACGTTCGATTCGAGCCCGGAACCTGCCGAGCTGGCCATGAACGACATCGGCGAGATCCGACTGCGCACGTCGCGGCCCCTCGTGTTCGATGCCTACGACGTGAACCGGCTGACCGGCTCGTTCATCCTCATCGAGCAGGGCACCAACATGACCGTTGCCGCCGGCATGCTGCGTCCGCCGGCCGAGCTGGTGAAGCCGGACTACACGGATTTCGCGATCTAGGCGGGGCCTGCCATGCGGTGGTGCTGCACGCCAGGACGCGAATTCCCAAGACTGCGCCGTGCGGTGCGCTGCCCGGCAAAGCGGTGCCGAGCCGCCGTCGTCGTGACTCCGTGTTAGCGGCCGGCTTTCGGGACGTCGTTCATGGCCCCATGGCTCGCGAGCGCGTAGCCAGGCGCTTGGTCGGCTCGTTCGGCGACCAGACAGCGACAGGGCGCGGAGGATTTCCGAAACTCTTCCACCATCCCGCGTCCGCGCACCAGGAGCGCGGTGGACAGGGCGTCGGACTCTGTCGCGGAGGGCAGCACCATGACGGCAAGGAGGGCACCCGTTACGGGGCGGCCCTCGCGCGGATCCATGACGTGCCCAAAGTACCGGCCGTCCGCCTCGAACCCCTTGCCCCAGATGGCGGACACCGAGAGGGATTCGTCCCGGAGCTCGACCACCGTCAGGGTCGGCGCGGCCGGATCCGTGGCCCCGCGCAGCAGGCCCATGGGCGCGTCGATCGCCACCCTCCACGCGGCCGTGTCGGGCGGGTGTCCGAGCGCCACCACCGTGCTCGTGCCGCCGTGAACGAGTGCATGTTCAATTCCCGCTTCGGTGAGTCGCTCCGCAGCGCGGTCGAGGGCGTAGCCCTTGCCGATCGATCCCAGGTCCAGCATGACCCCGGTCCTGGCGAAACGGACGGTTGAACGGGCCGCATCGAGTTCGACCCACTGGCGGCCCACGCAGGCGCGCGCAGAGGCGAGGACCTCATCGGTCGGCACATGCCCGCCGTCCTTCATGAGACCCCAGGCCTTCAGCAATGGCGCGACCGTGATGTCGAACGCACCGCCCGTTCCGGCCGAGAGCAGCAGGGCGTGTTCGATCAGGCGGAAAACCTCCGGCGAGACGCGCACGGCGCGCAGGTGCGCTTCCCGATTGAGCGTCGCGATCTCGCTGTCGGGACGATACAGGCTGAGCAGGGCCTCGAGGCGGTGGATTTCCTCGATGGCCTCCTCGCCGGCGGCGCGCAGTGCGACAGGATTCGGCCCGTGGAGCACCAGTTCGAAGCGGGTGGCCATGGCCGCGCACGCGAGCCGGACGGTGTCCATGGCCGAGCCTTCCCGCGCCGTGAAGGTGCGGGGAAGCCAAAAGCGGTGGCGAACCCCAGAATCCCTGGACAACGAAGCACGAAGTCACGAAGGGCACGAAGGAGGGAGATTCGCATGCCGCGGGCGTTGAATCTTCGGGAGCTGAATTGCGGATCGATCTCGCTCCCAGATCTCTTAGTGTCCTTCGTTTCTTCGTGGTCCAACCGACTCTTCGGTCGCTCGCCCCATGGGGAACTGGGTGAACCCGGGGGCCTTGCGTGACCCAAGGCGCGGGAGCTTACTTCCGTGCATGAGACTCCTGGCAGGTTGTGTGTGGGTCTGGCTGGGGCTGCTGGCCCACTCGGTCGGGGCTGCCGAGCCGGCGAGACTTCGCCTGTACTGCCTCTCGGTGCGCGTGGAGCCCGGCGAGGCGAACCTATTCGGACTGATCTATCGACTGACCTTTTCCTCGGCGGGATTCAATGTCCCCAACCACGAGGTCTACCCCATTTTCGAGGACGAGGCATCGCACGGCAGCCGGTTCATGCTCGAGACACCCGATGCTCCCGAGCCGGTGTTCGGCGAGATGGGAATCCAAGTGCCGGAATCCCTCGATGCCAACACCAACGGTGTGCCCGATTTCTACGAGGTCGCCGAGGCGGTGCCGTCGGCGACGACCTCGGGCGTTTGGGCGGGTAACGAACTTCGCGGCTCGTTGCGCGCCGTCTGGCAGCGCGACGCGGGCCAGTTGGAGGGCCGTGTTCGCTTGCAACTCACCAGCGACGAGTTCGGCGCGCTGCCCGAGTTCACTCATCGGTTCGAGATCCTGGAGTATCAGGGCTCCCTCACTTATGCGGGAACGGGCGAGACGCGTCCGGGGGCGGTTTCGTTGCAGCGGGCAGGGCTGGAGGACGACACCTTGTCCGGGTCGATCGTGCTGACCCGCGTGGCCACCAACCGGCTGAATCACTTCACCGTGGACGCCGGATCCTGGACGAACGCAGCAGGGCTGGAGGTTCCCGTGTCCCTGGGCGAGGCCGAACGCGACCCCGACTACACGATGGACTACTTCGGCGCGCTGGCGCTGTTGAACGGGGACCCGACCACGCCGGAGGTCGACTATGAGTTGTTCTATTTTGGCGTGGACGATCCCAACGACGCGGATGCGGATGGGATTCCCGATTTGACCGACGACGCCACCCAGCCGCCGAGTGCGCCGCGGCTTGGACTTCGTCGGGTGGGGGACGGTGTGGAACTTCAGATCACCGGTGAAGCGGGCGCGACCTACACGCTGGAGCGAGCCGCGGCGCTGGCTCCCGATGAGTGGATCGAGGATCGCAAAGTGACGATGCGCACCGAGACGGAAGTGGTCCAGTTGCCAAGGGTCGCGGAGGGCGCGCAGTTCTTTCGGATGCGATGGCCGTAGCGGGTCGCTGGCCCGGCGGAAGGAATGCGGGTGCTCCGAGTCCGCCAGTCCCGGTTATCCTTCCCGCGCGTCTTGGCGCTTGGTGTCGGTGGCGAATGACGGCACGCTGCGCACCTCCCATGAGTTCGGCACTCTCCTCGCAAGCGGATCCGGCGCGGCGCCGGCAATGGATGACGCTTTGGGCCGCCTTTCTGGGCTGGATGTTCGACGGCATGGAGATGGGGATCTTCCCGCTGGTGGCGCGACCGGCGCTGCAGGAGATGCAGGTGGTCGCGCACATCGTCGACGAAGGCTTTGTGCAGCGCTGGATGGGCATCGTGACCGCCACCTTCCTGCTGGGCGCGGCGGCTGGGGGGCTGGTGTTCGGCTGGCTGGGGGATCGCATCGGGCGCGTGCGCGCCATGACCGCGAGCATTCTCTTCTACTCGGTCTTCACGGGACTCTGCTACTTCGCGTCGGAGCCGTGGCATCTGGCCGTGATGCGGTTCCTTGCAGCGCTCGGCATGGGGGGCGAGTGGGCGCTCGGCGTGGCCCTGGTGATGGAGACATGGTCCGAGGCGAAACGTCCGCTCATGGCTGGCCTGATCGGCGCCGCTGCCAATCTTGGCTACTGCCTGATTGCGGTGATTGGCATCCAATTCCCCATCACGCCGGACTCATGGCGTTGGGTGATGATGGTGGGCGCGGCGCCGGCCGTTCTGACGTTCTTCATCCGGATCTTCGTGCCCGAATCGGAGAAGTGGCGCGCCGCCGTGAGAACCCGCGTGGCGCACCCCTTACGCGAGGTGTTCGCGTCGGCACTGATCTCCCGCACCCTGGTGGGGATCGGCGTTGCGTCGGTGCCCCTCGTGGTCACCTGGGGCATCGTGCAATGGATCCCGCTCTGGGCGGACCAGTTGACTGGCGGCCGACAACCGGCGGTGAAGGCCTACACCCAGCTCGCGCAGTCGTTTGGCGCCGTGGTCGGGTGTCTCATTGCGCCGCTGCTGGGGCATCTGTTCGGACGGCGCGTGCTCTACTGCGCGCTGTGCCTCGCGTCGCTGGCGGTGTGCTCGGTGTTGTTCCGCGGCGTGCACGAGTACGGCACCGTCTTCGTTTCGATGGTGTTCCTCGTCGGCCTGACCACCGCCTCGTTTTACGGGTGGCTGCCGTTGTATCTGCCGGAACTTTTCCCCACCCGCGTGCGCGCCACGGGGCAGGGGTTGTCCTTCAACTTCGGACGCATCCTGGCCGCCATCGGCGCGTGGCAGATGCCGGCCCTGATGGCCTTCTTCGATCGCAGCTATCCGAAGGCGGGCGCCACGATGGTCATGGTCTATCTCGTGGGCGCCACCTTCATCTGGCTGGCGCCCGAGACTCGAAACAAGAAGCTGCCGGACTGACCGGCTCGAGCGCGCTAGTCCGCCGAGAATCCGTAGATGGTGGTCGAGCGATAGGTCTCGCCCGGACGCAACACGCAGGACGGGAAGTTCGGCTTGTTGGGGGTGTCCGGGAAGAACTGCGTTTCGAGGCAGACGGCGTCGGTGGGGTGGTAGTGCTTGCCGCCCTTGCCGGTGGTGTTGAGGTGGATGGCGGAGTAGACCTGCACGCCGGGCTTGCTGGTCTGGACGCGCATGCGGCGGCCGGACGCGGGCTCGTAGAGTTCCGCGGCGGGCACCAGTTTGCCGGGGCTCCAGTTGTTGATCACGAAGTTGTGGTCGTAGCCCTTGAGGCTCGCCGGCAGTTGATCCCAGCGTGCACCGATGGCCGTGGGCTTGCGGAAGTCGAGGGGCGTGCCGGCCACGGACCGGATCTCGCCGGTTGGGATGAGTCCCTCGTCGCCGGGCGTGTAGTTGTCCGCGAAGAGACGCAGGACATGATCCTTCACCGTGCCGTTGCCTGCGCCCTTGAGGTTGAAGTAGGCGTGATTGGTGAGGTTGACGACGGTGGGTTTGTCGGTGGTTGCCTCGTAGTCGATACGCAGTGCGTTGTCGTTGGTCAGGGTGTAGGTGACCACCAGGTTCAGGTTGCCCGGGTAACCTTCGGAGCCGTCGGGACTCACATGGCTGAAGCGCACCGCGGGACCGTCCGGCGTGTTGAGCGTTTCGGCCTTCCAGTTCTGTTTGTCGAGGGCATTGACACCGCCGTGCAGGTGATGCTGCCCGTTGTTGGTGGCCAGCGTGTAGGTTTTGCCGTCGAGGGTGAACTTGCCGTGGGCGATGCGGTTCGCATAGCGGCCCGTGGTATTGCCAAAGAACGGGTGGCCCTTGAGATAGGATTCCAGGTTGTCGAAGCCGAGCACCACGTCGGCCAGTTTGCCGTGTCGGTCGGGCACATGGAGCTCGATGAGCATGGCGCCGTAGGAGGTGAAGCGCGCGATGAGGCCGTTTTTGTTGGTCAGGGAGATGCGCCGGACGGCTTCGCCGGAGCGCGTGGTGCCGAAATTTGTGGTCTCGAACATGGTCATTTCGGAAAGGGGCGCCGTGCTGCGACAGGCCGTGAAAACGGCCAGACTGGAGACGAGAAGGCCAAGATTGGCGGAGCGGGACCGGCTGGACATGCGCGGCTTATAGGGCGGGGGGCGCCCGCCGGGAAAGCGCGAAATGACCCTCCGCACCGCGTGGATGGCAGGCCTTGCCCCCGCACACCGCGTTTTGCCGCTTGCCGGCACGCCGCCGTCGCGCCGAGATGGGATCGTCGTCCGCAACAGCCCACGCACCGGGCTTTCATTCGCACTCACCGAGAACAAGGAATCCCATGATCTACGTCGTCACCAACCGCCGCATCGTGAAGAAGACCGTCGGCGGCAGCGAAGTGGAGAGCATTGCCAACGACGGTCGCGAACGCGCGTTGCCCGTCTTCCGCATCGCCACCGTCGAGTTCGGATCGGGCGCTGCCGCGAAGCCGGTCGTCGAGCTGGTGCCCGACGAGTATGTGGAATCCTATCACGACGACACGGAAGCGGTTCCGCTCGACCGTGTGTTCGGCACGCGGCGCATGTTCCTCGATCTCTACCGCCAGATGAAGGACGCACCGCAAGGCAAGGGGGACGCGCTGGTGTTCATCCATGGCTTCCAATACACCTTCGAGGCGTCGCTCGACCATCTGAGGAAGCTCGAGGAGGTCTACGTGAAGCCGGCCGACAGCCCGATTTCGCATTTGATCTACTTCTCGTGGCCGTCGTGCGGCGAACTCACCGAGTACAAGGACGATCAAGTCGACGCCATCGAATCGGGGAAACTGCTCGGACGCCTGTTCCGCAAGACGCGCCAGTTCTTCGCCGAGTACTTCGGGGCGAAGGACGATCCGCATCGAGAGTTCTGCGGCCGCAAGATCCATATCGCCGCGCATTCGATGGGGAACCAGGTGCTGACCTACATGATCCACGAGATGAACCACTATCCGCAGGATCCATTCTCGTTGTTCAGTGAGATGCTGCTGCTCAACGCGGATGCGGACTGGAATGTGTTCGAGCCGGGTCAGCCGCTGTCGCAACTGCCCGAGTACGGCGAGCGCACGCACATCTACAACAACTACAGTGACGACGCGCTGTGGGTCTCCCAGCATACCAAGAACTTCAAGAAACGCCTCGGGCGCCACGGTCCTTCCGATCTGGACACCCTGCCGTCCCGCACGCTGGTGGTGGACGCGTCAGGATTGAAGGCCGCCTCGGCCAAGGCGGGTGCCGCTGCGGAGAAGGATCGCTTTGCGGCTCGCGCGGCGGAGATCACGGGCGCGAAGGTGCCGACCCGCGAGCGGTTGATGGACCACTGGGGCTACCTTTATCGGCCCGAGGTGATTGCGGACGTGAAAGCCGTGCTGGCGGGGAAATCGTCCTCGAAGGTGCCGGGGCGCGCCGCAACCTCCCATCCCAAGCTGTTCAAGTTGACGCGGTGAAAGGTGGTGAGCGGCGAGGTGGGTGAACCGCGCCCGCGTCGCGGTTGTCCGGCAGGCGTCCGGTCATTGAGTTTTCAACGGAGCGACGTCCACTCTCGGGACATGCAAACCTGGTGCACGCTGGCCTGCGGCGTCCTCGTGTTCGGACTTGGCGTTCACGCGTGGGCGGCGGATGTGAAGCAGACCGACACTTATCGCCGCATCCGCGCGCATCTCGACCGCGTGCCGGCCATCGACACGCACGATCACCTCAAGCCGTTCGAGATCCTGCAGGGCACGGTGCAAACGGACCGGGGGGTCGGCATCACCCTCTACTCCCTGTGGAGCAGCAGCTATTACACCTGGATCAACAAAGTCTCCCCCTGGCCCAAGAGCGGACGCTTCGAAGAATGGTGGCCGGTGGCGCGGCGGGACTTCGACAACGCGCGCGCCACGAGCTTCTATCGCTATCAGTTGTCGGCCTTCACGGATCTCTACGGCGTCGATTTCGAGACCGTCACCGACACCCAGGCAGCGGATCTGAACCGTCGGATCTTCGAGAACTACCGGACGCCAGCCTGGGTGCATCACGTGGTCACCAACCGGGCCAACATCGAGCTGATGTTCAACGATCCCTACTGGGATCGATTCAACCGCACCAACGCCTATCCGTTCGGCGTGAATGTGATCAACGTGACGCGGCTGCTGCGCGGCTTTCATCCCACCGAGTACGCGGCCGAGGTCGATTCGCCGTATCGCTACGCACGAGAGCAGGGTTTGCCGACCACGACCCTCGACGATTTCCTCGCGGTGGTGGAGCACTGGCTGAAGCAGGCCAAAGCCGCGGGCGCCGTGTGCCTCAAGACCACCGTGGCCTACGAGCGTACGCTCGCGTTCGACCGCGTTCCGAAGGAGGAGGCCGCGAGGGTTTATGGTCGCGCGCGTTCGGGACTGACCGACGCCGAGGTGAAGCGATTCGAGGATTTCGTGCAGTGGCAGTTGGTGTCGCTGAGCGGGACGCTCGATCTTCCGTTCCAGATTCATACCGGGCACGCACGGATCCAGGGATCGAACCCGATGCACCTCGTGGATCTGATCGCCGCGCATCCGAAGACCCGGTTCATTCTGTTCCATGGCGGCTACCCGTGGGTGGGTGAGACCGGGGCGATCATGCAGCGGCATGGGTCGCACGTCTGGATCGACACGGTGTGGCTGCCGACCATCAGCTACACGATGGCGAAGCGGGCCTATCAGGAGTTCCTCGAGGTCATGCCGAGCAACCGCTTGCTCTGGGGTGCGGACGCGCACCACGTGGAGGGCATCTATGGCGCGACCGAGTGGACGCGGCGCTGCCTGACGGAGGCGCTGGCGGAGAAGGTGGAGCGCGGTGAGTTGCGCGAGGACCATGCGCGACCTAGTGGCGATCAGTCGCGAGGCGGCACCGCAGATGAACGCCGGCAAAGCGCGCGCGGCGTTGCGCAGCCATTTGAACCGCGCGATTTGGCTGAGCGAACAGGGCTATCGCAGCGGCCTCCGCAAACGACGGTAGCGATCAGCGCAAGAATTCGCGGTAACCGCCGTTCATCAAGAGGCGGCCGCGGCGAATGGCACGGCGGACGCTGTCGCGGAGATATTCGCCGGGATCGTTCCAGTCGGCCATGATGCGCGCGTGTCCGTAAAGTGCGATGGCGATCTCGCGATGAGGCGCACCGCTCAGAGCACCATCGAGTACTTGTACAACTCGTGTGAGCCGGTCCGAGGTCCCGTCGGAACGGAAGTGGCGCTGCGGAAGCGCGCCGGAGAAAAGGTAGTCGTTGAAGCAGTTGAGAGCGCGCCAGCGGCACTGCGCGTCGCGCGTTGGGACAACGGCCTCGGTTAGAATACGGTCCGGCTCCGAGCCGCTCATGACCCAAACCGACAACTGAAGGCGCCGCACGCCGTCGCAGATGAGAACATGGTGCATGCGCGGCACGCGCAGAGTATCGGTGGCGGTCGAACAACAACCGCTCACCAGCGGGAGAACGTGGGGACAGGCGCCCGGATCCCAGAAGAGCCTTGCCTCCAGAGCGTTCTTCGCCGGATCGTCCGTACGCAGAAGACCCCAATGCCGCAATGCCTCGAATTG
>CAZYJB010000091.1:0-2778 GCA_964647675.1 uncultured Verrucomicrobiota bacterium
TAGCCCGCTTCATCAGGGCGGCAATCCCCTCCGCCGTGCCTTCGCCGGCCATCAACGTGCTGAGGTAGCCGCCCGCCGTGCTCACCTGCGCCTTCACGTCCGGGATCGCATTGGCCGGCGCCACCAGCCATCGCGCGCGCTCGGGACGCAGCATGGGCAGGTCGTTGTAGTGATCGCCCGCGGCGAGGGTGGCCGCGGGCCCCACGCCGAAGAGACGCCCGATCTCGGCCAGCGCGGATCCCTTGTCGTAGCCGTCGCAGGAAAGCCGGATGTAGACGTCGTTGCGCACCACGGTCAGCCGCGGCACGCCCTGCGCGAAGGCGGTCAGCTCGTGGTGGACACGCTCGGCCGCCGCGAGGTTCGCGGCGATCACGCAGAGCGGTGAATAGGCATCCTCGTAAAACGTCCCGGCATGCTCGTCGCGCAACTGCTGGAAAAGGTCCGGCAACCGCGGCGCGATGCGCGTGAACACCTCCTGGTGATCCCGGCGGCAGGCCTGGTTCCACGATTCGAGCGGCAGATAGCGATCGTCGCGACGCAGGTAGATCTCCCGCTCGACCAGCACCAGGGCGTCAGGCTGCACGCGCACTTCGGCGCGCGCCATGGTCTCGAGCAGGCTGCCCGGATCACGCCCGGTATTGATCGCCCATCGCACGCCGCGCCGCTGCAGGTCGCCCAGCAGCGCCTGCAGGGTGTGCGGCACCGGCACCGAGGCGAACTCGGAAAAAATCGTGCCGTCGAAATCCGTCGAGATCAGTTGAATGCCCATGTCGGTCGATGTCATCGCCGCCTCCCCGCCCGTCCCGCCGACCTTAGCCGTCCCCGGCGGCGAGCGCGAGGGGTGTCTAGGCCCGTCCCTGCCCAGATGCTCTGCCGCTCCGGATCAAACCCGGCCTTGCGCAGCCGTCGCCACTCGTGCAATGGGAAGGCGTGGATCCGACCTCCGACCGATTCCAGGAGCGTTACGACGACGCGATGTTCGACTTCACGACCGGCGCCTACGACAGCGCCATCGCGAAGCTCGAAAGCATTCTCGCCGAGGACCCCGCGCATTTCGACGCCCAACTCTCCCTCGGCATGGCGTGGTATCGCAAAGGGGACTTCCCGCGCGCCATCGCCGAAGGACATAAGGCGGAGAAAATGCGTCCGAACGAGCAACTCGTGCACACCAATCTTTCGCTCTTCTACATGAAGTCGGGCGACAAGAAGACCGCCGAGCATCACGGCCTGCAGGCGCGGATCTCCTCCTGGCGCGGCAACATGAACCGCCCGGAGGCGGGCGCGCCCACGGGCGCCGAGGCGGACGAACTCAAGATGGCGGCCCCTCCCGCCGCCCCCGTGAAGCTGCCCACGCAGTTCCCGGAGCAGCCGTGGAAGAAAAAGGCGCCCCCGACTCACCCACCCGCATGAAGACATTCCACTCCGTCGCCGACGTCGACAGCCTGCCCCCCGGCACTGGCCGCACCGTGGAGGTGCGCGGACGCCGCTTCGCACTCTGGCATCTCGACGGCCAGTTCTACGCCATCGACGACGATTGTCCGCATCGGGGCGGTCCGCTCGGCGCGGGAATCCTGCAGGACGGCCGGGTGCATTGTCCCCTGCACGGCTGGGCGTTCGACCCGCGCACCGGCGCCTGCGCCAACAACCCGGCCAAACCCGTGGCCTGTCATCCCGTGAAGGTCGAGGCCGGCCAGGTCTGGATCGAACTCTGATCTGACGCTACCCTCTCCCTCGTCCGGCGACGACCAAGGCTTCGGCCCGCGTCCCGCCGGTCAGGAACTACGCCATGAAATCCGCCTACGAACTCGCCATGGAGCGGCTTGCCAAGCAGTCGCCTTCGGTGAAGCTCACCGACACGCAAAAGCGCGAGATCGCCGACATCGATTCAAAGTTCAAGGCGCGCTTCGCCGAGCGCGAGATCTTCCTGAAGGACGAGATCGCGCGGGCGCAGGAGAAGGGCGATGCCGAGGCCATCGCCCATCTCGAGCGCCAACTCGCGGTGGAACGCAAGAATCTCGCGGCCGACTGTGAGGAGAAGAAGGACGCCATCCGCGGCCGCGGATGAGGTGTGTTGCTCCGGTGTTGCTCCGACCCGTCGGTCGGAGCCGGCGAGCCACCCTGAACTCGCGCGCGGCTACGGCCCCTTCCGCACCACGCCGTCCTTCAGGCCGCGCAGCCAGTGTTCGTAGTGTTGGATGGCCACCGCCACCAGCGCATGTCGGATCCCACCCACCGCCACGAGCCGCGACAGATCGTCCGCCGGCACGAGCCTCGTCAGGATGTCCTCGCCCGCATCGAACTCGTGCTCGGCGACCTTCTCGCAGCCCTCGATGAGGATGGTATGACACGTGTTGGCGAGAAGCGCCGGGTTCGGTGAGATGCGCCCGATGTGCGTGACGCGCCTGCCCGCGTAGCCTGTCTCCTCGCGCAACTCCCGCACCGCCGTCACCTCGGGGGTGACATCCGCGGTGTCCATCACGCCACCCGGCACCTCGAGGTCAATTGTTTGCGTGCCGTGCCGGAACTGTTCGACGAGCACCGCCTCTCCCGAAGCGGTCAGCGCGATGACGTTGACCCAGTCCGGCGCGTCCATGACGAAAAAGTCGTGCTCGCAGCCCGTGCGCGGCGACCGGCGCAGATCGCGCCGCAGCTTGAACACGCGAAAGTCCCCGAGAGCCTCGGAGCGAAGGAGCGGCCAGGGTTGGATCATGGTGGGTGGTTGAATGGATGGATGGATGGATGGATGGATGGATGGATGGATGGATGGATGGATGGATG
>CAZYJB010000091.1:2878-9338 GCA_964647675.1 uncultured Verrucomicrobiota bacterium
GGATGGATGGATGGATGGATGGATGGATGGATGGATGGATGGATGGATGGATGGAGTCGACGCGCAGCGGGTTCAAAGTCCACGCGCCTTGGCTGACCATCCCTCGCGCATCAGCTTGAGCAGGTGCCCGAGCGCGGCCTCGCGCGTCCATCCGCGCTCCGCTTCGAGCTGCGTTGCCCGTTTGAGCAACTGGTCGGCCATTTCGCCACTTTTCTCCGGCGGACACCCGAGCGCCGCCAGGGCCTGCATCAACGCCTCGCGTTCCACCCCCCTCCGGTGCCACGGCGCCGGGCGGGTTGTCACGGACGGAGTTGCCCCACCCCCGGCGCGCCCGGCAACCTTTCCCCCAACCATGAGTCATCCCCTCGCCGTCCACCCGCACACGGATCCGGCTCAGATTCTGCGCTATCGGGACCGCCAGTACGCCGCGGAGCTCGTCGCCACCGCGCTGTTGCATCTGGATCTGTTCACCTGGCTCGGGAACCACCCGGGCGCCGACACGGCGGCGGTGTGCTCCACCTTCGGGATCACGCCCCGCCCGGTCGACGTGCTGCTCACGCTGTGCCGATCGCTCGGATTCGTGGTCACCGACCCCGAAGACCGGCATTCGCTCACGCCGCTGGCGCGCGAATACCTCGTGAAGGATGCGCCCTGGTTTCTGGGTCCCTACTACGCGCCCATCCAGGACACGCCGATCGTGCAAGGTTACCTGCGGGTCCTCCGCACCGGGAAACCGGCGCAGTGGCAGGCGAAGGAGGACGCCAAGGACTGGCACGCCTCGATGCTCTCCGAGGAGTTCGCACGCGGGTTCACCGAGCTCATGAACTGCCGCGGGCGCGCCCTGGGCCAGGCGCTCGCACGAACGCTCGAACCCGCGCTGCACGGGCGCCGCCACGTCCTCGACATCGGCGGCGGCTCGGGCATTTACGCCGCCACACTCGTGGCGACGCTCCCGTTTCTGCGCGCGACGGTGCTCGAGCAACCGCCGGTGGACCGCATCGCGCGCGAACAGATTGCGCACCACGGTCTCTCCGACCGCGTCGATGTCGTGGCCGGAGACATGTTCCGCGATCCCTGGCCGCGCGGCGCGGACGTCCTGCTCCTCTCCAACGTGCTGCACGACTGGGATGAACCGGAGGTTGAAAGACTGCTGAGCCGCGCCGCGGACACGCTGTCGCCGGGCGGGTTGCTGGTCATTCACGAGGCGTTTCTCGATGACAACAAGGCCGGCCCGCTGCCGGTGGCGGAGTATTCCGCGCTGCTCATGAGCATCACCCAGGGCAAGTGCTACTCCGCCGCCGAGTATGGCGCGCTGCTGCGCCCGCTCGGTTTCGACGTGGGGTTTTGTCAGAACACCCTGGCCGATCGCGCTGTGATGCTGGCCACCCGGCGGTGACCTGGACCCAAGGCTTCGCCTTGGGCTATCACCTTTAGCCCCTTCGGGGCAGGGATCAGGCGCGCCGCCGCGCAATTGGCGTCCCGCGCCGGGACTGCTATACCCTGCGGGCCGATGGGATCCGCCTCATCCATTCCGCGCCCAAGCGCCGTTGAATCGCGGGAGCCGCTCCCGGCTCCGGTCGCGAGCGCGCCGTCGTCTCTGGAGACTGCGGCCTTCCCGATGGGCCCGCTCGCGCTGCGCTCGAATCTCTTCCTCTCGCCGCTGGCCGGGTACACGAACCTGCCGTTCCGCCGTGTGGTGCGTGAAATCGGGGGCGTGGACCTCTGCACCACCGACCTCGTGAACGCGCGGTCGCTGCTCGAGAAGAATCCGAAGGCCTTCAAGCTGATCGAATCCGACACGCACGACCGCCCGCTGGCGGTCCAGTTGTTCGGGTCGGTGCCGGAGGAGATGCGCGACGCTGCGGTCTACCTGGAATCGGTCGGCGTCGCCGCCATCGACATCAACATGGGCTGCCCGGTGCGCAAGGTGTGTCGCGTGGGCGGCGGCTCTGCCATGATGACCGAACTCGCGCGCACGCAGGAGCTGGTGCGCGGCATGGTCGACGCCGTGCGCATCCCGATCACGGCCAAGATGCGCCTCGGCTGGGACGACGAGAACCTGACCGCACCGGATCTCGCGCGAGCGTTGGAGGACGTGGGCGTGGCCGCGGTGTTCGTGCACGGCCGCACACGCGAGCAGGGATTCTCCGGGACCGTGAACCTCGAGGGCATCCGTCGCGTGGTGGCCGCGGTGCGCCGCCTCCCGGTGGTGGGCAATGGCGACGTCACGACCCCCGAAGCCGCGGCGCACATGTTCGCCGTCACCGGTTGCGCCGGCGTGAGCATCGGGCGCGGTGCCTTCTACGATCCATGGATCTTTCGCCGCACGCGGCACTATTGCGCCACCGGCGAACTGCTGGCCGAACCCTCGTTCGCGGAGCGTGTGCGCGTGATGACGCGTCATCTCGATCTGATGGTCGAGGTGTTCGGCGAGAAACACGGCTGCCTCATGTTCCGCAAGGTGGCGCCGTGGTACGCGAAGCGCTTCGGTCCGGTGAACGAGTTCAACAAACGCATCGTGACCCTGTCGTCACGCGATGAGTACCACGCCATCCTGGAACGCTACCGCGCGTGGCGCCTGCAATTCTGCGATGCGGACGGCGAGCTTCAGGAGCGCTACCGTCCGACCCCGATGGTGGCCAGCTTCATGGAACCCGCCGCGGCGGCGCGTACGAGCATCCCCGTCCCGAAAGGCCCCGTAGAGGTCTGGTGACCCGGTCCGCCGCGCCTGCTTACCTACTTCTGGCGGTCGCGGTTGGGATTCCACACCACGTCGACGTTGAACTTCTCCTCGCGGCTGCTGGTGCCGTTCGTGATGTAGCTGCGCTTGTAGAACGCCGCGTGGCCGTCGACGAAGACCAGGTTGCCGCCGCGGTTGCTGTGGCGCTGCGCGAAATGCGAGCTGCGGCCCGCGGGAAAAATGCCGTTCCGCTGCGGCGTCGCGGTATAGGACTCGAGCGTCGGGCTGAACGCGCCGTCGGTCAGCAACACGGTCCCCGAAGTGTTCGGAATGGCGCTCAACCGCGGCATCTCCGGATACTCGAAGGTGTTTCCCTGGACGTTGTTGCGGATCGTCGACTGAAGCTTCAGATCGACGTTCATCACCATGCTGAAGAAGCCGAAGGCGCCGTTCTGCAGGAAGCGGTCCTGTGCGCCGGCCTTGGCGGCGGGACAATGCCAGAAGCCGCCGCGACCGCCGGGAAACGGCAGGGATTCACGCGGATTCGTTGCGCCCGCCCAATGATTGGAGAAGGGCCTTTCGCCCACGCTCGGCGGCAACACATTGAACCACGCGTAGTCGTCGTTCGGACTGCCCGGCCCTTCCGTGGCGCCCGTGTCGACTCCGTACTGCCCGTTCTCGTCGGTGCCATCGCGCGGCACGCGGTCCTCGTGGTCGGTGGCGTAGACGTTGAAGGCGAGGCCCCACTGCCGCATGTGACTGAGGCATTTCACGCCGACGGCGCGTGACTTGGCCTGGCTCAGCGCCGGCAACAGGAGGCTCGCCAGGATCGCGATGATCGCGATCACCACGAGCAGTTCGATGAGGGTGAAGGCGCGCGAGCGCAGGGCGGTCACGCGGTTCCGGATCGTCGAGGCAGGTAGAGTGGGAGCCATGGCAGGGCACGAAGCGCTGAAGCGGCTCCAGGTCGGCGCCACACCGCTGCCATCCGGGTCTCCGGCGAGAATCCAGCATGACCGCGGGCCGCCACCCGAGGCCGGGTCGCTTCCCCTAGTTCATCGGGTTCCCGCGCCGCGACTTGAGGTCGGATCGACGGACCTGCTCGCAAGCAGGGATCGGATCAGAGGGGCGCCCCGGCACGGCGGCTCACCTGAAGCCCGAGCGGCTCGGTGGCGCTGGCGAACGAGCACATTCCCTGCTCGGCAGTGGGCCCGTGGAACGGGTCGTTGGTGATGAGGAAATGCCCGTCGAGGTCGAGGTAGTCGGTGAGTGCGGCGAGATGGGTCGCGGCGGCGATCAGCACGCTGGTTTCGATCATGCACCCCAGCATGGTCTTCAGCCCCGCCTTGCGTGCGGCCTCAAGTGCGGCGCGCGCGGGCGCCACCCCGCCCGCCTTCACCAGCTTCACGTTCACCGAGTGGAAACAGCCCAGAACCGCCGGCAGGTCGTCGGCCGACCGGTAGGATTCGTCCGCCATCAGCGGCAGCGGCGATCGTTCCTTGAGCCATTCCCAGTCCGCTCGCGGGTTGGACGCCGGCATGGGCTGCTCGACGAACTCGACGCGCCCATCGCGCGCGAGCCATTCGATCTGGCGCAACGCTTCCTCGCGCGTCCGCCACGCTTCGTTGGCATCGACGCGCACGCGCTTCTCTGGCGCCGCTTCGCGCAAGGCCGCCAGATTCTCGCGGTCCGTGTCGCCGCCCAGTTTGAGTTTGAGGACCGGGTATCGCGCGGCCTCGTGAACCTTCTGGCGGACGACATCCGGCTGGTCGAGCCCGATGCTGAACGAGGTGAGATGCCGGCCCTCCACGAATCCCAGGCCCAGGAACGTGTTCAGATTCCGGCGTGCCTGGCGCGCCGCACCGTCGTGAAGCGCGATATCCAGTGCGCAGCGCGCGGCGGCCTCGCTCGGCGGCAGGGTGTCCAGCAGCGCGAGGCTGGACTTCAAGTCCGTGAAAGAGAGGCGTCCCACGTCGAAGCCGCGCAGCACCGAGGCCACCGTCTCCGTGGATTCCGCGTAACGCGTGGACGGCGCACTTTCACCGAATCCCTCCACGCCGTCCCGGTCCTGCAGACGCACCAGCACGACGCCGAACTCGGTCGCGCCCGGGCCACCCCCTGGTCCCGTGCGGCTGGCGATCGTCCACCGTCGCGCGAGGTGGAGGGTGAACGGTTCGATCTGCAATTCCATGGGCGAATACAACCCGCTGCCCTGGGAAGCCACAATCGAACTGTGTGGGAAGCGAATACCCCTATGGAGGCATGGACAGAAATCCTCCCCGTAGTCGTCGCCGTCCACGCGACGCTCACTCGCCTCCGCGACTCCATTCGCAACACCCATCCAGCGCGAGCTATACGCTCGCGACTGCGGTGAACGCCCTTTATCGCGTTGCGCGCAAACACACCAGACGGTCCTCGCTGCGCAGGTACAGCCGCCCGTGCGCCAGCACCGGTCCCGCCCAACACGGGTGGTGCAGGGAGGGCACCTGCCAGCGGCCGAGTTCCTCGCACCGCTCCGGCGTCGGACGAAACAGGCCCAGCATTCCGCCCTCGCCCAGCGCGATCAGCCGGTCCCCCGCATGAATCATCGAGCCGCGCCCGAACACCTTGGGCTGCGGCGAGGAATGCGCCGGCCAACGCTCGTCGCGTTCCCACGCCACCTTGCCCGTGGCGAACTCCACACAACGCAGCCACGCGTCCGGCTCGTTGCGACCACTGAACGCGTAGAGATGGGCCCCCACCCGTATCGGCGTCGCCCAATGCACTTCGAGCGAGGTCGCCCGCCACACTTCGTCCACGCCACGGCCATCCGGCCGCACGCGCAGCAACACCGAGCCCACGCGATAGTAGGCCGCCGTGATCAGGATGAGGTCGCCCTGCACCACCGGGTTGGCGGCATTGACGGATTCATTCACGCGCGCGCGGAACCAGTGACTGAAGTTCACTGCGCCGTTGGTGGGATTCACCGAAACGAGCCCCTGTCGCGTGAGACAGAGGAGATGGCGCTGGCCGTGGAATGTGGCGGGGACCGGCGAGGCGTAGCTCGCCTGCTTCTCGGCGCGCTGCCAGCGCACGATCGGTTCGCCAGGCCACCCGCGCATCGGCTGGCCGGTCCAGTTGGTTTCGCCCACGTTCTGCCAGAGCGTCCGGCCCGTCTCCGCATCGAACCCCACCACTCCGCTGTTGGGCTGCCCGCCCACCATCACCAGCAACCGTCCGTCCTCCAGCAACGGTGTGCTGCCCACACCGAAGAAGGCCTCCGGGACTTCAAACTCGCGGCCCGTCTCACGCTGCCACACCTTGCGCCCGGACGTGCGGTCCACCGCCATCAGGCGCCCCTCGGCACCAAAGGTGTAGACGCGATTCGAGGTGACCAGCGGCGAGCAGCGCGGACCGTTGTTGTAACCGAACGGATCCTGGAACTTGGAAGGCGCGGTCGTGCGCCAGACCGGTTTTCCGGTGGCGGCCTCGAAGGTCTCGAGGACTTCCTCGTCGCCGACGCGATGGTGGAGAAACACCTGGCCGTGGGCCACCGACGGGGCGCTGTAGCCCGTGCCCACCGCGCGCTCCCAAAGGATCGGCAGGCCCTCCGGCGGGATGCGATCGACGAGATTGGTCTCCGGCGAGGTACCGTCCCCGTTCGGCCCGAGGAACCGCGGCCAGTCCGCGGCGCGCGCACGGTCCGGCGCCCAACCTGCCAGCAGCATCGACACCAGGCCGAGGCAGCAGAGGCCGCGGCGCGCCACGACTCGACCACGCGGGACAATCACGCGCTTTTGT
>CAZYJB010000092.1:0-9322 GCA_964647675.1 uncultured Verrucomicrobiota bacterium
CGTGGGGCAGGGACCTCGTCCAGCTGGCGCTCCTGCGGGGCAAGTGCGGGGCCATGTTCGACAATGTGGCGGGAACAGACACGCTCCGGAGGTCGCTGCAGAGCGGACGATCCGCGCGCGAGATCGTCCGCGGCTGGAGTGCGGACGAGGAGCGGTTCCGGAAGCGGCGCCAGCCCTATCTGCTCTACCCCTGATGGGGTTGCGCCACGCGAGTTACCGGCGCTCGATCACCTCGGCATGGGGGAACCGCACCTTGGCGAGCGTGGCATAACGATCGGAGGCCGAGCGGTAGCCCGCGGCGCAACAGACCACCGTGCCAAACCCGGAGGCCTCGAGCCCCAGCACCTCGTCATAGCGCGCCGGGTTGATTCCCTCCATCGGGCAGGTGTCCACCCCCGCCGCCGCCGCCACGGTCATGAAATTGCCGAGTGCAATGTAAACCTGGCGCGTGGCCCACTCGTCGATCGAATCCCTCATCGGACCTTCCACCAGCGTCTTCACCAGCGTCGCACGCAATCCGGCCAGCTTCGACGCATCGACCCCGCGAACTTCCGCGATCCGTGACAGGTATCGATCGATCTCCACCACTCCCACGCCTTTGCGAATGCAACAGACCAGGTAGTGGGAGCAGTCGGCCACCTGTCGTTGTCCCCACGAGTGCGGGATCAGTTCCGCGCGCAGGGCGGAGTCGGTCAGCACCAGAAAACGCCAGGGTTGCATCCCGAACGACGACGGCGTCAGGACGAGAGCCTGCTCCAGGGTCTCCCACGTGGCGTCAGGAATACGCCGCGCGGGGTCGAAGGCCTTCACCGCATAGCGCCAGCGCAACCGTTCCAGCACGAACGCTTCGGGGGAGCTGGCAGCCCGCGCGGTCCAATCGCTCATTGCATCGGCTCAGGCGGGAGGCTGGGGGGCAGGGTTCTGCGGCGGTTCTGGCGAGGCCCCGGCGTCGGCCGCGGGCCCGTCCTCGGCAGGAGGCGCCACGATCACGGGTGCGGGGGCGATGGCCACCACGAGGTAGCGCTTGTGCGAGCCCTCGAACTCGAACTCCACCTCGTCACCCACGGCCTTGTTGAGGAGGCTCTGAGCGATGGGACTGAGGTAGCTGATGATCCCCTTTTCGAGATCGAAATCCCAGGCCCCCATGATCACGAAGGTCTCCTGGTTCTCGGAGCCCGCCTCGGCGACGGTGATGACGGTGCCAGGGCTCACGACGTCGACGCGCGGGTTCGAGAAATCCGTGCCGCGCGCGCGGCCGAGGTCGCGTTCCAACTCGCCCTTGCGGCGCATGAGCACCTTCTGCTGCTCCTTCGCGGCCTTGTACTCGTGGTTTTCGCGGAGGTCACCGTAGCTTCGCGCGAGGGCGATGTCCTTGGCGTTGGCCGGAATCGTGCGGTCGACCAGCTCGTGGTATTCGTTCTTGCGCCGCTCCAGGCTCGTCCAGGTGACGAGCAGGTTGACGTCCTGCTTCACGTGCTCGGCGGAAATGAGGGACTGGACGGACGGGAACGCCTTGACGATGCGGGCCAGGAGCGAGCGCTTGTCCATGTCGTCGAAGCTCGGCGACAGCTGAAGCGCGCGGGTCAGGTCCTTGATGACGTCGATGTCCGCGGACTCGATCAACTCGACGATGAGTTGGTGATCGTCGAGGACGTAGTCCCGCAGCTTGTTGGACTTCTTTTCGAGGAACTGGTCGCGCTCGATGGCGGTGAGCATGGCGCGGAAGACCTCGGGTCCGAGTACATCGGCGAAGACGTCCGATCGTGCACGCGCCAGCCACAGCAGGAGGTCGGAGGTGGCGGCGTGCTGGCTGACCAGGCGCACGATCTTGTCTTTGAGGGCCTGGCCCTGCCCGCCCCGCTGCAGGAGATCGGCCATCTCGCCCGCGACCTTCGCGCTGGCGTCGTTGATCAACCCAAGGATCGACTCGGCCCACGTGTCCGGATGTGCGGCGCGATAGGAGTCCAGCAAGCGCGCGTGCTTGCCCACGGCCGCCTCGGCCAGCGTCGCGAGCACGGCAGGATGCGTGGCCCAGACGTCGGCGGTGGACAACTCGCCCGCCACCGCGGCCGCGCCGGTCGCCTGGCGAAGATCGTCCCGCACCAGAATCGCCTCGAGCGCGAGACCCGGCATGGTCTTGAGGTGATTCTGGATCTCGGGATTCAGCAGCTGGATCACCTCGTCGCCGACCGTCGGCTTGTCCCCGACGTCGTCGAGGCTCTTGATCAGCTCCTGAACGGCGAGAACGCGCGCCTTGAGGCCCTTGGCGATGCGCACGTCGGACACCAGCCGCTCGCGCGCACCCACCGCCTGCTCGAGCAGCAGGATGTGATCGGTCTTCTTGGCCGGAATCTGGAAGTGACCATCCTTGCGCAGCGCGCGCTTGGTGCCTTCCCACCACTTTTTCCAGTCGTCGCGGATGACGTCCGGCACGAGCACCTGCTGGACCTGGTCCTGCGTGGCGCGCCCGCCGAAGCTGGCCAGCGCGATGCGCAACAGTTCAGTCGGTTGCGTCACCGCCATCTGGCGCAGCGCCGTGAGATCGGAAAGCTTGCGCACGAGGATGTGCGCCGCGGGCACCGGCTTCAGGGACTCGGCCGCGAACGACAGGTCCATGCCGTGCCCGGGCTTTCCCGCAAAATCAATGGTGAGGCGTCCCAGCACGGGATCCAGGCCCACGACCTTGCCGCAGCCCCAGGCGCGGTGAAGGCAATACCCGGCGGCATGCAGTGCCGCCAGCGGTTCGATGTGCCGCCGTTCCAGTTTGCCGATTGCCACCAATCTCTCGAGTTCGTCTCTCATACTTGTCTGGCCCGCTGCCGACGGATCCGCAAACATCCGGCGTGGTCTGGCAAAAACCAAGAGAAAATGCCGTACGGATCCTCCTCGCCCACAACGAGGGGCGAGGGTTTGTCGAAGACTTGCTGACCCGCGAACTCGCGGAAACCCGCCTGCGTCAGGACGACCGTGCGCTGGTGCAGGAGATCTGTTTCGGGACGATCCGCTGGCGCGCGACCCTGGACTGGCTGATCGACGCCAAGGCCTTCAACCGGCCTCCGCCGCCGCCCGCGCGCGTCCTCCTGCGGGCCGGCCTCTACCAGCTTTTCTTCCTCGATCGCATCCCCGATCACGCGGTGGTGAACGAGACCGTCGATTGCGCCCGCAACCTGGGACTGGAGCATTACACCGGCTTTCTCAATGCCATGTTGCGCAATTACACGCGTGCCCACGCCGAGACGCGCGCCACGCTCCTGCGCCTGCGAACCGAGGATCCGGCACTCGGATGGTCCCATCCCCGCTGGCTCGTGGAACGCTGGCAAAAGCGCCTGTCGCCGGCGGACCTTCAGGCATTGCTCGAGTGGGACAACACGCCGGCGCCCGTCTTCGCACGCATCAACGGCCTGAAGACCGACGCCGCCCAGGTGATCGAGGCGTGGCGCGGCGAAGGGGTCGAATACGACTTCAAATCGTGGGAGTGGACCGGACTCAATCTGGTCTTCCAGCTGAGACGGCATCCGCCGCTCGAGCGCATGAAGAGCTTCACCTCCGGTTCGTTCTATATCCAGGACCCCAGCACACTGGCCTCCGTCCGCTGGCTGGATCCCAAACCCGGCGAACGGATTCTCGACCTCTGCGCCGCTCCAGGCGGGAAAACCACGTTCATCGCCCAACTGACCGACAATGACGGCCACCTTGTCGCGTGCGATCCGGATCCACAGCGGCGCCAGCGCTTGAAGGAGAACTGCGAGCGCCTCGGCGCGGACGTGGAAACGACGGTACCCGACGCCCCCTCGGCGGCAGGTCCGTTCGATGCCATTCTCGTCGACGCCCCGTGTTCGAATTCCGGCGTCCTGCGCCGGCGCATCGACGCGCGCTGGCGGCTCACGGCCCAGGAATTGGAACGTTGCCGGGCCCTGCAATCGCGCTTGCTGGAGACTGCGTCCGCCCGCCTCAAGCCCGGTGGCCGCGTGGTCTACAGCACCTGCAGCCTCGAACCCGAAGAGAACTCGGGCACCGTCGACTCGTTTCTCGAGAAGCATCCTGCTTTCCGGTTGGTACGGTCGAATCAGTTCGGACCGATTCCGGACGGCGTGGATGGCGCCTTCGTCGCGCTGCTTCAGCACGCCGGATAAGGGCATTGCCGCGGGTTGCAGCCAGGAACTCGCGCGCCCCGCGTTGCGATCTCAAGCGCGAAAATCGAAGGTCTCGTTCATCAGCCCGCACTGCGGGCAGCGTGAGAGATCCACGTCCGGATCGTCGGTGTACACGCACGCGCAGCGGGAGCAGCGGAAAACCCGGTCCTCGGCGGGCCCCGAAAGAAAGCGTCGGCGGCGCATCGCATTCAGCACCCACAAGCCCACCAAGAGCACGAGTGGGAAAGCCATCACGGCAAACAGGACGAAATCGGGTCTCATGGGATCACGGACGACGGGATGCTTGGGGGATCCACACCCCAGTCCACGCGGATGAGGACCGCGATCGGTAAATCGGGAGCCGGTTTGGACTCCGAGACCACGAACTGCCAATGGAGGGCGCGTGCGGACAGCTCGGCATCCAGGCCGGGGTCGCCACTGGATTCCCAGACCATGGTCGGCGCGGACACGGCACCCGTGGCATCGACGGTCACGCGCAGCACCAGCGCGTCGGGCGCGGATCCGGCGGGTGCGGTGGGCAGCACCGGATCGAGGCGAAACGCGAGGCCGGGGAGGGCGGACAGGATCCGCGCGGTGGTGGTGCGGGGAAAGGGGACGGCGGCAATCCGCGGCAGGGCGACGCTGAAGGCAGGCAGGTCCCACGGCCATTCCGGCGCCCGTCCGGCCCGGGCCGATGGCGCGACCGCGGGAGTCACGCGCGGCAGGGGTTCGAAGGGCAGCGGCTGATCCGACCGTTTCACACTCTCGAACTCGACGGCCAACCCGGGCCGCCGCATCCAGCCGAGGCCCGAGAAATCCTCCGCGGTCGGCGCGAGCATGATCCCTGGATGCATCAGCCAGAGCCATGGTCCGAGGCCGGGGTCGGACACGCCTCCGAGGGCCAGCGAATGGCGCGCACGCGGCGGGACGCCGGGTCCCCAATCGCCGCGCGCCGAGACCATCCAAATCACGCCGAACTGGATCACCGTGAGGACGCCGGCCAGCACGACCCAGGGCTGCCGCAGCCAGGCCCCGAGGTCTCGTCGCAGGGCTGCGAGCAAGGTCATGGCGTGCCTCCGCCGGCATCTTTGGGATGCGGGCTCGAGGCGATCACCACCTCGGAGACCCCGGCTTCGCGTGCGAGGTTGCCCAACCGCAGGAGCACCTCCGTGGACACGCTGCGATCCGCCATGAGCAGCAGGCTGGCGTTGGTGCCGTGCTGCTCCACGCGTTCGCGCAACAGGGCCGGCAGGTTGGTCTCCACCACCAGTTGATGTTCGAAGAGCAGGCGCTGCCCGGCGTCCACGGCCAGCGTCATCTCGGGGATGATCTCACCCCACAGACCGCGCGCCTCGGGCAACTGCAGGCGCAGGCCCGGCGGAAGCACCAGGGACGAATGCATCAGCGTCGCCGTCCAGAGGAGAAACAGCGTCCCGGCCAGTGCCGACGCGTCCATGGGACCGCGCAGCATCTTGATGGATCGGTTGAGCCTCATGACGCGGCGGAGTCCGGGCGCCCACTGAGGAGATGGATGATCTCGGTGGAGGACGTCTCCATTTCGAGCAGGACGTCGTTGAGGCGTGAGACGAGGAAATTGTGCGCGACGTAAGCGGGCACCGCGACAGCGATCCCGGCGCCAAGGCAAATAAGCCCCTGCCACATGCCTGCCGCAAATTCCGGTGGCTGCAACGGCAGGCCCGTGACCTGGACACGCCAGAAGACGCGCATGAACCCGATGACGGCGCCGAACAATCCCATGAGCGGCGCAATCTGTGCGATGGTCGCCAGCACGCCGAGCTTCTCCTCGAGTCGCGGCACCTCGACAAGTCCCGCCTCCTCGAGCGCCTCACGCATGCCCTCGCGACCGCGGTCGCGGTTCAGGATCGCCACCTTGACCATCCGCGCGACCGGCCCGGGCGTGGCGTCGCAGATGGAAACGGCCTCCACGATGTTCGAGCGCTTGAGCACGTTCTTCACCCCATTCAGGAACTCCACCGAATTAATCTGCGCGCGGTGGTAGTGCAGGAGCCTCTCGATGAAGACCGCGATTGCGATCGTGCCGGTCACAAGGATCAGCCAGAAGACCCAACCGCCTTTCGCCAGGAGCAGAGGCATGCGCCTGCATAGCGACGCCGCCCGTCTGCATTCAAGGGCATTTCCCATCCGAAGTGCTTTCCGATCTCGCGCGCGGGCGAAGCGCGGCCGTTCTTTTCCGTTGCCACCGGATCGCGGGAGCCGCACTAAATCGCGCGGCCGCACGCTCCCACGCGGCACCTGACACGCACGACGTGAAACCCACCGACCTTCGCGGCATCCTGCGGTACATCCCGCGCTTTCGTGAACGCACCTTCGTCCTCGCCGTCGACGCCGCGGTGGTGATGAACGAGAACTTCGCCAACATCCTGCTCGACGTCGCCGTTCTGCGCTCGCTGAACATCCGCGTCCTGCTGGTGCACGGCGCCGCGGCGATGATCCGCCAGCTGGGCACGGAGTCCAACGTATCGCCCAGCAACCTCGACGGGGTGGGCATTACGGACGAGAACACGCTCAAGCTCTCGCTCACCGCGGCCAACCGCCTGACGCACGAGATCCTCGAGGGCCTCTCCACCAACGATCTTCGCGCGGCCTCGCCCAACGCCGTGATCGCGCACCCGCAAGGCATCCTCAACGGCGTCGACCAGCAGTTCACGGGCAAGGTCGAACGCATCGACAGCGAGATGCTCCAGGCGCTCCTCTCGCAGGGATTCGTCCCCGTCGTGCCACCGCTCGGCTTCGATGGCGAAGGCCGCACCTACCGCGTCAACTCGGATGCCATCGCGGTGGCGATCGGCGAGGCTCTCAAGGCCGCGAAAATCATCTACATCACCAGCCACGACGGGCTCACCTGCGGCGGACGCCTGATCCGCCAGATCCTGTCGTCCGAACTCGAGCTGCTGCTGCAGCGGCAGCGCGCCGACTTTCCGCCGGAGCTGCTGCCCAAGGCGCAGTTCGCGGCACAGGCCTGCCGCGCCGGCGTCCCGCGCGTCCACCTCATCAACGGCTGCCAGGATGAGGCGCTGCTCGCCGAAGTGTTTTCGAACGAGGGCATCGGCACGCTCGTCTACGCCAACGAATACGAACAGATCCGCCGCGCGATGAAGAAGGACATCCGCCAGATTCTCATGCTCACACGCAAGAGTGTGGACAGCGCGGAACTGATGAAGCGGACCCGCGCGGAGATCGAGCGGCAGATCGGCGACTACTACCTCTACGAGATCGACCGCAATCCGGTGGCCTGCATCGCGCTCCATTTCCACCCGGAGCAGCGCCAGGCCGAACTGGCCTACCTCTTCGTCAGCCCGGCCCACGAAAACCAGGGCATCGGACGGAAACTCGTGGGCTTCGTCGAGGACAAGGCACGCGAGGCAGGCGTCCAGCAGCTCATCGCGCTTTCCACCCAGGCGTTCACCTTCTTCCAGTCGAAGGGCGGCTTCGTGGAGGGCACTCCCGACGATCTGCCACCCTCGCGCCGCGAGCGCTATGACGCCAGCGGGCGCAACTCGAAGGTACTCGTCAAGCACCTCACCTGAGCCGTGCGCGCGGCCCGCGGTCAGCCGGGGTTCACGATCGCCGACAGCAACCGGGACGCGGCGGCGGCCACCTCCTGATCCGGATCGCGCCTGAGCGTTTCCAGGTGGCCCGCCATCGCCGCGTCAGGGCAGCGCGTGAGCGGCTTGTCCTGGTAGGCGCGAACGATCCCATCGAGAGCGGCGGCGACGAAGGAACTCCGCAGGCAACAAACCCGGTTCACAACCTCCTCCACCGCGCGGCACCCGGCACGTTCCTGGCCGGAATGGACCGCGAGAGTCGCTGCGGTCGAAACAGACGCCGAAATGTCGCGGGACTCCCGCATCGCAACGTTGAGCACCGCCGCGAACCAGTCGATGCCCTGGCCGCGAAGCGTGTGGGCCAGCAGGGGATCCGGTGAACCGTCGAGGAACGATCGCGCAAGCGCATCGCGTTCTGTTTGAGAAAGCGGTGTCGAGAGCGCCGACGACGCGGTCGGCACCAGGGCATTCGGCTCCGCGCGCGCATCCTTCCGTGTCGTGGCACAACCAGCCGCACCGGCGAGGACGCCCGCGAGCATGAGCAGCGGGGGCAGCCGGGTTGGGACCGACTCCGTCACGGTGTCCCTGCAGTTCGACGGATGCGCGTGACGTCGCTCCACGCGACCCGCAGGGCGCCGAGCAACGGGGACTCTGCCAACAGTTCACCGCCGGCAACACCCAACTCCCGTGCGCGCAGCTCGGATCCGTTGGCGAGTTCAACCTGGAAAAAAGTCTCCTCGACCTCCGCGGCGCCCACCACCACCACTGCCGCCTCGCTGCCGATGGCGAACTTCCGGAATCCAAACAGCAGCGAACTCACCGTGGCCGTGTTGGTCGCCACACCGCGCAGCCGGCCGTCGAGAAAGTCTCCGTCCGCGAGCATGACTCCCGCCCGGTCTTCGCCGAGTCGCGCCTCGTGGTCCGGACTGAGCGGCGCAAAATCGATGCGCGCCACGTTGAGAAGCGAAACGAGCGTCCCTTTCCAAGGACCGCCCAGGCGCACCACCGACTCGTCGGCGGACTCCACCGGGCCGATCAAGGTGGAACCGCCGCGCAGACGCAGGCGTGGATAACCCCTGGACGCGATGTAGCCAAGGCCGCGCGCGCCCACGGCCGGCTTGCGAAAGTGCGCGGTGACCGCGCCATCGTCGGAACCGCTCGCCACCGCCAAGCCGGCGCGCACGTTTTGGCCGAGATTCACGTTCACACGTCCCACCTGTCCCCACTGAAGACCGTCGCTCGAGACCTCCGCCAGCACGGCGCCGCCCACCCGCGAGAGCCGCAGCCACGCGGGCAGGGCCATGGTGAGGTTCGTCACCCGCATGGTCATGCCCGAGGCGATCTGGCGGTACTGGAAACAAATGCCGGAACCCTTGCGCTGCCCGAGGAAGGCATAGGCCGCGGACTCGCCGGGATTGTCGCGCAACATGATTCCCGCCGCCGCCTCGGGCGCCGTTCCATCGAACGCCTCCAGCGCCGCGGACACCTGCCCCGAACCGTCGAGTCGCCGCTCGGCGAGAAAACAGGAGTCGCCGTTGCCGACCAGGCCCCGGCCGGTTCCAGTGACCATCAGCCGCTCGGGGGATTCCTCGAGTTTGCCCG
>CAZYJB010000093.1:0-9318 GCA_964647675.1 uncultured Verrucomicrobiota bacterium
GCCCCGACGGGGAGCCGTCCCGCGTGCGCCTGTCCGAGCTGTTTCGCGGCGGCGGCGGTGAGCCGGCCAGCCGGTTGGTCGCTGGCGCTGATGGTGGGCAGCTTGCCCATCAGATCGGGATCGATCGCCTTGGCGGCGGCCTCGGACCAGCGCCGGCGGCGAACGTC
Organism: uncultured Verrucomicrobiota bacterium; assembly: GCA_964647675.1. Lineage (GTDB taxonomy): Bacteria > Verrucomicrobiota > Verrucomicrobiia > Limisphaerales > CAIMTB01 > CAIMTB01. Next base: position 168 of record CAZYJB010000093.1, read on the forward strand.
CATCAACGCCGTGCCCGAGGCATCGCCGAACTCCATGGAAGCAGTGCCGGTGAGCCACCAGTTGAGGTAATCATGCGGCAGGAGGACCGTGGCAAGGCGCTGGAAATTCGCGGGCTCGTGGCGCTTGAGCCAGAGGATCTTTCCCGCGGTGAATCCGGGGAGCACAGCGTTCCCGAGCGCACGCAGCGTGGCCTTGGCTCCGCCCAACGCGGCGGTGATCTCCTCGCATTCCTGAGCCGTGCTGGTGTCGCACCAGAGCTTGGCAGGTCGGATGACCTGCCCCGCCTTGTCGAGCGGGACGAAGCCGTGTTGTTGTCCGCTGACGCCCAGGGCGACGACTTCGGCGGCCGCCGCCTTGGCCGCCTTCAGGGCGGCACGCACGGCCTTGGCAGTCGCGCTCACCCAGGTGGCTGGGTCCTGTTCCTTGTGGCCTGGCGGCAATCCTTCGATCAGCCCGTAGGCGGACGCCCCTTCGCCGAGGACCTTGCCGGTGCGTGCATCAAAGACGAGTGCCTTGGTGGATTGCGTGCCGGAATCGATGCCAATGAGGAGCGTGCGCTGGGCCATGGGAATGGAATGAGCGAAGGATGTCAGAGCGGAGCGGTTTTGTCGAAAAGTGAGATGGGCGGCGCCCGGAGGCGGGCAGCCCGGGTGGTCAGTGTTCGATGAGATACTTGAGCAGTTCGATCTGTTCCCGTGCGGGGAGGGCTTCGAGCAATCCTTCGGGCATGAGTGATAATTCACTCAGGGAGCGGGAGGCGACGTCGGCTTTGGCGACGACCTGTTCCTGGGTGGTGGTCCGCAGGGTGAGTGCGGTGGGGTTCTCATTGAGCAGCAGCCCGGAGAGTGTGTCCCCGGAGCGGGTTTCCACGGTGGTCATCTGGAAGTCGGCGCCGACCACGGCATTGGGATCGACGATGTTCTCCAGATAGTAACGGATCCCGTTCCTTCCCGCGCCGGAGAGTTCGGGGCCGCTGCGGGTGCCGTCCGTGCCGAGGACATGGCACGAGGCGCAAAGCTTGAGATAATGTTCCCGGCCCGCGCGTCCGTCGTAGGCCCAGAGCGGCGCCTCGTTGAAGGTTTTCTCGAGGGAGCCCATGAACGCGGCCTTTTCGGCGGGGCTGGGTTTGATGCGGCCCCAGGTGGCCGTGACGCGCTGGTCGACTTCCGGGTGCTTCAACTCGGTGAGTTGCCGCACATGAAAGGCGGTGAGTTGGTCGCGCTTAAGGGTGCCGGAAGCGACGGCATCGAGCAGGGCGAGCGCGAACGAGGGGCGGCGGGAGAGGGAGTTGAGCGCGGAATTCCGTTCCTCAGGAGAGAACGTCGCGAAGCGCTGGAGCAGCGCTTTCGGCACCTCGGGCGAGTCGTAGCGGGCGAGCAGGTCGATGGAGCCACGCCGGAAATCCTGGTCGTCGAGCAGGGCGAGGAAGGAGGGCAACGAGCCGGGCGCCTGGGTGCGGGCGAGGACGCTGAAGGCGTGCTGGCGGTCCTCCCGCGGTGCCTGGCGGTTGTCGAGAGTGGATCGCAGCGCAGCCAGGGGCGAAGTATCGCCGAAGACGCCCGCGATCCGTTCCGCCTGGCGACGGACGGCCGGAGCGGGGTGGGCGAGCAGGGATGGTGCGAGAGATCTCCAGGCTTCGGGCATGGGAACGCGGGCGCGCGGTTCGAGTGCCAGCCAGAGCCCCGCGAGCCGGCGTCCGAGAAGGTCATCCGGGAGATTCCGCAGCGCGGCCACGGCTCGTTCCGGGCCGGCACCGTCCAGCGTGGCCGTGTACCAGTGGATCCAGTCCGCCAGTGAGGGGAGCGCCGAATTCGCAGCGAGGGCCCAGGCGCGATCGAGTTGGGCGGGGACCCGAGGTGCCAGGGATTGCCAGAGGAGGTAGGGGAGATTTCGGTCGGTGGCGTCCTCGCCGTGGCGGGCGAGCGCTTCCAGGAGCGGCCAGGCCTCGGCATCGGCGAGCCGTTGCGAGGCGCTGGCGAGATAAAGTCGGACGACCGGCGACGGATCCGAGGCGGCGAGCTGGCGGAAGCGCTCGCGCAAAGCGGTGGAAGGTTTGCGGTGTTCGGCGGCGAACTGGATCGCCCACGCCCGCACGTAGGGTGCGCGGTCGGACAAGGCCTCCAGCAGCGCCTCGTCGTCGAGGCGGCCCACCGCGTGGGTCGTCCAAAGCGCCTCGAGTTGCACCGCCGGACGGGCCGGGTCCTGACGCGCCTGCTTCAAGCGCGCGAGCGCGTCGGCGTCGATGGGGCGGGTCGCGGCGCGTTCCTGCAGGAGCCGGCGCGCGGTCCGGGCGTACCAGGCGTTTTGGTGCGCCAGGAGATCCACAAGTTGACCATCCGTCTTGGACGCCAGACTCACCTTCACCGGTCGGTAGGTGGCCGCGAACTGCATCCGGTAGACGCGTCCATTGCCGCGTTCCCAACGTTCGTTGTTCGGATTGTGGCAGTGCTGCTGGTCATACCAGTCGATGCTGTAGACCGCGCCGTCCGGACCCGTTTGAAGGTCAATGGCGACGTACTTGGGATCGGAACAGAAGAAGTGATCCCGGCCGGCGTGGACGGTGTCGAAGCCCGACCCCAGCGGGCGGTGGATCTGCTGGTTGATCTGGTGACCGTGGAGGTTGTGGGTGAAGAGGCGTCCGCGAAACTCGTCGGGCCAGTTGTCGCCGAGATAGATCAGCGTGCCCACGTGCGAATGGCCGCCATAGATGGCGTCGGTGCCGGGTTCCCCGGCGCCGCCGGCGCCGTGATCGTAGCGGGCGGAGGCGAGCAGGTAGTTCTTGAAGGCGGGGAAGTCCGCCGGCGGATCGGCGACGATGAAGGGCGCGTAGTTGGCGTTGGCCTGGTTCCAGAAATGACCGCCCTGGATCACATGGGTCGTGCCGCCACGGCCCCAGTAACTGCGGCAATGGGTCATGAAGAGCTGGCCGTTCGCGTCGTGATCGAGTCCCCAGGGATTGCTGCCGCCGTGCGCGAAGATTTCGAACTCATGCCGCGTGGGGTGATAGCGCCAGACCCCGGCGCGCAATTCCTGGCGGGCGGCGTCGGGCGCGCCGGGCTTGCCGATGTAGGCGAGGTTGAAGACGCCCTGGATGCCATAGAGCCAGCCGTCGGGCCCCCAGTGAAAGCTGTTGAGGCACTCGTGCGTGTCCTGGTAACCGAATCCATTCAGGAGCACCTCCGGCGGTCCATCAGGCTGGTCGTCACCGTTGCGATCGGGGATGAAGAGCAGTTCGGGCGCGGCGCCGACCCAGACCCCGCCAAAGCCCACTTCGAAGCCGCTGACCAGGTTGAGGTTCGTCGCGAAGACCTTGCGCCGCTCGAAGCGCCCGTCGCCGTCGGTATCCTCCAGGATGACCAGTTGATCAAGGCCCTCGCCCGCGGGGCGCTTGCTCGGATAGGAATGGGCCTCGGCGATCCACATCCGGCCGGCCGCGTCCCAGGCGAAGGCCACCGGTTGGCGCACCTCGGGCTCGGCGGCCACCAGTTCGACGCGGAATCCTGGCGGGACATACATCTGTGAAAGCGTCTTCGCCCCTTCGGTGTCGGCAGGGGCTGGGGGCGGATTCGGCACCAGGTGCCGAAGCACGGGGCTGCTTTTCAGTCGGTCCACCTGAGGTAGTGGAACCTCGGCGCGCGCGAGCAGGGGCGCGGCAAACAGGAGACACGCGAGTCGTGTGGCCGGGTAACTGAACGGGTGCACCCGCAGGAATTACCCGAGCCCCGAGGAGAAGCAAAGCGCGCGGTGGATTCTCCGGGCACCGCCGCGAAAGCGACTACTTGGAGGAGGTGCCCGCGCCGGGAAAAGGGAGGTCGAATTTCGGCGGCCACTCGGTCTTGGCCGCGAAGTTATACGGAAGAGCGTACTGATCCAGGGTGGCGTTGGCCCATCGTGCGGCCCATATGAGGCCCTTTCGGCGGAGCAGCGACTCGGTCCGAACGGCACGCCGGAGCCGGAGATAGTCGTCCCAGTCGCCTTCGAACCGCCGTGGCCAGTTCGTGGCAAGCGGGTGGTCCGGGAGGCGAATACCGCGCGTGTTGAGCTGGCGCCAGTGCCTCTGAAGGGTGTCCGGCGTGGCCGGACGGCCGCGTCCGTCGAGCGGCAGACTGCCGTGCTTGCCCCACTCGATGGCCACCACCGGCCGCGATCCCGTTACGGGACCCTCCAGCAGGCGGGAGTGGAAGTAGGTAATGACCCGTGTGCCACGACCGCTGGCCGGGTCGTAGACCACCCAGACGATCTCGTGGTCGGTCGGGTCATTGTCCTCCGGGAAGTCGATGTCGTCCTCCCAGAAGAGGTGGTAGGCGATGCACGGGAATTCCGGATGGTGCAGGGCCACGACATCCCGGAGTTCGAACGGCTCCCGGTCGTGGGTGAGGAGCGTTGGGGCGAGCGCCAGCACGGACCGGCGTTCCCCAGGTGAGGGCGCGCGCGCGGGTTCGTGAGTCAGCAGACGCGCATAGTCGCGACTGGCGGCGGCGAGTTCGCGGCGCAGGTGGAAGGACAGGGCACGATCGCGGAGCAACGACAGCTCGCGAACGGGCACCTGGCCGAATCCGGAAAGCGCCAGTTCCTCGAGATCGATGGCTGCCGGGAGGGCGGTGCCGGAAACCGGGTTGGCGCGCACCACCGCCCGATCCGGGAAGGCAACCGCGTAATCGCCCAGGGACGGGATCGGCTCGGGGAAATCCGTGCTGACCAACTGGGCTCCGCTGGCGAAGGCCGCGGCACGACGTTTCGGATCCGGGACCAGATCCGCGTCGGCGCGCGTGCGCACGAGGAAACCCTGGGCAACGAGGCTCCGGATGCGGCCTCCCTCGGCGATGGGGTCGTTGATCTTGAACCAGGCCGCAGCCGGGTGATCCGGATCGACACTCGGGAATAGGACGCGGTTCTCGAGGCGGGGGTTTCCGGCGAGTAACAGGTCGCGGGTGGCGTCCGTGTTATCGAGCAGAAAGACGAGCTTGCCGCGGGATGACGCAAGGGCGGGCCACCCGTTGGCGCGCACCGCCTCGCGTAACGTCGCGTGTAAGCCACGAACCTCGTCGGGGAGCAGCAGCTTCCCGGGTGGAACCACGGTCCGGATCTCGTGCTCGACCGAGTCGAGGAGCGCCGCGGTCCAGGGAATGACGGGCGTGAAATCAGGGCCGGCCGAATCGGACTTGAGCTCGATCAGGACGAAGACCGGTGCGTGCGCGGGTTGGGACGCGGACCAGGCCACGATCTCGTCGAGTGCCTCGCGGAAGGTGGCGACCCGGGTCAGGAAGTCGAAATCCGGGACATGCAGCACCTTGGTCCCCGGGAACCGAAGCGACGCCGACGCATCGTGTCCCACCGCCGCGAGACGCGGGCCTGCGGGACTTGCGAAGCGGCCGCCTTCAGGATCGGCGTAAAGATCCAGCTCCAACTGACGCATGCCCAGTCGCGACAATTGCTCCCGCAACGGCGCGTGGGTGTAAGCCAGGGTGGACGCCGTACGCGAATCTCGGGAGCGGACCAGGTCGAGGACCGCCGGGTGCGGGGCGACGTGGTAGGAATTGTGGGATCCAACGACCTGGATCTGGTCGAGTCGAGGCGGGGGCAGGGGGGTGGACGAACCCGCGAAGGCCACGGGGTGCGACGCGATCCACGCCATCCAGACCAGGGCCAGGGTCCCGGCCCCGGGGCGACTCAGGCGGCGGTGCATGGCCGAGCGTGGGTTGGCGGGCAGGATGGACGCAAGGCGCCGCTGCCCGGTTGCGCGCGCCTGCGCGGGCAAATCGAATCGAGGCAAGTCGATCGGCCGACCCGTCACGCAACCGGTGCGGAGGCCTTCCTGGCGCCCGGTGTGGCGCGGCCCGAAACCGGCGGACGCACAGGCGCGGTCGTGCTGCTCGCAGCCGGGGCGGGCGCCGGTTCGATGGCGGCCTCGAGTGCCTCGAGCGAAGGCTTGGGTTCGCGCAGGATGGCAATGAACTGCTTCATCGCCGGCGAAAGCACCTTGCTCTTCTTGAGGATCGCGGACACCGGGCGCCAAAAATCAGCGCCCTCGAGTTCGACTTCGGCAAGGGTGCCGTTCCGCACCTCCTGGGCGACGGTCGATTTGGGGATGATGGACACCCCGAGTTCGATTTCGACGGCGCGTTTCACCGTTTCGATATTGTCGACCTCCATCACGTGATGAACCTCGACCCCTTCGACCCGGAGCGCCTTGTCGATGGCGCGGCGGGTCGGGATGTCGGGTTCGAACGAGATGAACCGCTCACCGCCGAGGGCGGCCATGCCGACGCGACCGCGATGGGCGAGCGGATGTTTGGGGGACGTGACGAGCACCAGGTTGTCGCGCCACAGGGGCACCACTTCGAGCCGGCTTTCCTTCACCGCGTAGGCCACCAGGCCGACATCGCAGACATTGGAGAGCACGTCGTCGTAGACGCGGTTCGAGCGGTGGTACTCGACGTGGACGTTCACCGTTCGATGCGACCGGAGGAAACGCTTCAGGTACGGCGGCAGGTCGTACAGCCCGATGCTGTAAATGGTCGCCACCCGCAGGGTCCCCGACACCACATCGCGCAGCTCCTGGAGTTGGGCGCGCAGCGTGTCGTAGGTCTGGATGATCTGTTTGCTATGGGAGTAGAGGATCTGACCTTCGCGGGTGAGCCGGAACTTCTTTTTGCTGCGCTCGATCAGCGTGGCGCGGAACTGATTCTCAAGCGAACGGATCTGCTGACTCACCGCCGACTGGGTGATGTCATTGATCTGTGCCGCCTTGGTGAAGCTCTCGGTCTCCGAAAGATCGCAGAACACCTTGAGCGTCTCTATTTGCATAAGCTCATAGTTGTCGGGCGATCGAAATCGTCAAGTTTTTCTTATGTGATTGAAGGAGGTCGAAGGCCTCGCCCGGGGTGCGGAAGTCTTACGGGCGCCGAACCTTTCGCGGCCCGGACGCCTGTGCCATAGTGCGCGCGTGTTGACCCGGTCCGGTGACGAATCCGAGTTGTTGTGCGGCGCGGGGATCCGGGCTCTGTTCCGGGGTTGGCGGGGTTGGCGGGGTTGGCGGGGTTGGTGGGCGGCGTTGGCGATGCTGGGGTTGGCGGGTGTCGAGGCAGTGCCCGCGACGCGTGTCTGGGTTCCGATTTCGGAGCCGGCGGGTGAGGAGGAAGCCGGCGCCCGACCGCCCGCACAGACCTGGGCGGCCGCCAACGAAGTGCTGGTCCGGTTTCGGCCCGCGGTGCAGGCGCGGCGTCCGGCGGCAGTCGACGGGATTCCGGGCACGCTGCGCTGGCTGGTGCCTCGACCAATCCCGCTGCAGCCGCAGGGAGTGGCCGATGCGAGGCTGAGCGCCTTGGCCTCGATGGCGGTCGTGACCCTCGAACAGGGTGAGCGCCTCGAGGAGGCGCTGATCCGCCTGGGGCGGCATCCCGAGGTGCTCTATGCGGAGCCGAACCTCCGTCTGAGCCTGGCGGTGGAAGCGGTGCCCCCGGTGGGAACGGAAACGCGGGAACCTTCGGACTTCGAGTTCGCGCGGCAGTGGTCGCTGCACAATGCCGGTCAGACCGGGGGCAAGGTCGGCGCGGATATCCGAGCGCTCACGGCGTGGTCGAAGACGACGGGATCACGCGACGTGCTCGTGGCCATCGTCGATACGGGAATCGACGTTTTCCATCCGGACCTCGAGCCGAATCTTTGGATCAACCCCGGGGAGATTCCGGGCAATGGGATCGACGACGAGGGCAATGGGTACATCGACGACGTCCATGGGTATGATTTCGTCAGCGACGATGGGGATCCCAGCGACGACAACGTGCACGGGACCCACGTGGCCGGAATCCTGGGAGCGGCGGGTAACGATCAGAACGGCGTTGCGGGCATTGCCTGGCAGACCGGTCTGCTGGCGTTGAAAGCCTTCGACGAGACCGGGGGCGGGTCGTTGGACGACACCATCGCCGGCATTGCCTACGCCCTGGCGGCGAAGGCGCGCGTCATCAACGCGAGTTGGGGCACGATCACGCGTTCCCGCGCGCTCGACGACGCGGTGGCGGAGGCAGTGGCACGCGGCATCATCTTCGTGGCCGCGGCTGGCAATCACGGGTCGGATGCGCGGTTCTATCCGGCCGCGGTGCCCGAAGCACTGTCGGTGGGGGCGACCGACGCGAGCGACCGGTCGCCGACGTTCTCGAATTTCGGACCGTTCGTGGATCTGGTTGCCCCCGGGGATCTCATCCATTCCACGCTGCCGAACGCGGCGTGGGGACCGTTGAGCGGTACGTCCATGGCGGCGCCACACGTGAGTGGTGTGATTGCGCTGATGCTGGCGCGGCAGCCCGGACTCACGCCTTCCGAGATCACCACGATCGTGAAGAGCACCGCGGATGAGCTGCGCACGGACCGCAACACCGGCGCGGGACGCGTGAACGCCGCGCGCGCCGTAGGCGTGCCCACACCGCTTCCCGGCGCCTCCCTGAACCTGCCCGCCGAGCTGTCGGGCACCTTGGATCTGCGCGGGGACGCCGGGGGCGGCGTCCGATTCGCGCGCTACCGGCTCGAGCTGGGTGCCGGCGCGCGGCCGGAGCGGTGGGAGGAGTTGCTCGTATCCGACAAGTTGCCCGCGGCCGGGGTGCTGCTCGCTGGATTCGACAGCTCGGCGTGGGATGACGGCGAGTACACCGTGCGACTGAGCGTCGAACCGGAGACAGGCACGGAGCGTGCCATTGAGCGGCAGACGGTGCAGATCCGGAACGTGAAGGTCACCAACCCACAGAACAACGATGTGCTGCGGGCGGGGGACATCATCGAGGTGACGGGCACGATCGCCGGTGCCGGGCGGACCTTCCGGGTGGAATGGGGTATTGGGCGCGAGCCGGCGGTATGGCGAACCGACGGGGTAACGATCGAGGAAGCAGGGCAGCGTCCGCGTGTGGACGAATTGCTGGCACGGTGGGACACCCGCGTGGTTCCTCCGGGCGCCTTTGTGACGTTGCGGGTGACGGCCCGACGTGGCGAGCGCTTGGTGGGTGAAGGGTGGGCCCGCATGGTTCATTTCGAACCGCGCCTGCGCGAGGGCTGGCCTCTTCATCTGGGTTTCGCCGACGAATATCCGCTCCAGAACTGGCGCGAGTTCAACGTTGCCGACCAGTACCAGGACGGTCGCAAGGAGATGGTGCTGGTGGA
>CAZYJB010000094.1:0-9305 GCA_964647675.1 uncultured Verrucomicrobiota bacterium
GTCTGGATCAGGACACCGACCGCGACAGTCTGGACGACTTCCTCGAGTTCGCCTTCTTCCGCACCTCGCCGCTCTTTGCCGACACCGACGGCGACCAACTCCGCGACGGCGACGAAATCATCGGGAACCGCAATCCTCGCGTTTCGGACCTTCCCAGGCCGGAAGTCAGCGTGGGCGCGGTCAGCCTCCGACTCGACGTGCGGTTCACCGAGACGAACGCCCAGCAGCGTCGCGACCTGGAGACCAAGTCGGTGTCGTCCTCGTTGGTTGCGAGCGAGAGCCAGACGCACACGCGACAGGATACCGTGGCTGCCGAGCTTCACTTCGACATTGGCACACGGGACGGTTCGGACACGTGGAACGCGTATTATCGCGGCGGGTTTTCGGTCGGCTACACCTTCCAGCAGACTGAGGAATCGGCGAATGCCACGCAGCAGGCCTACGAACGTTCGCTCAGTACCGACAAGGAGGTGACGCGCGGCTTCACCACCGAACGCCAGGTGCAGGGCGCGCTGATGCAGGTCACCATCAATCTGCGCAACCTCAGCACCCTGGCCTATCGCGTGAAGAACCTCCAGGTCACGGCCTTCATCCAGGATCCGCTGGATCACACGCGACTCACCCCCGTGGCCACCCTTCTGCCGGATGTCGAACCGGCCGAAGGCTTCACCCTCGGACCGCTGGCCTCGGATCGCGGGCCGTTCATCTTCTCGAACTCAACGATCATTCCAGTGCTCGTCGAGGCGCTCATGGCGAACTCCAGCGGCCTCATCTTCCGCATCTCCAATTACGACATCATCGACGAGCGCGGCCGGAACTTCGCCTTCAGCGGCCAGGAGATCGTCGAACGCACGTCCCGGCTGGTCATCGACTTTGGCGGCGCCAGCAGTCTGCGCGCCCTGGTCAGCGGGGAGGCGTTCGATGAGATCCAGCCCGGGGATGAAACGGAGATTCACCGCGTGGCCACCAGCGCGGGCCGCGCCATCGCCGATACGAACGAAGACGGGAAAGTGGACCGTTTCGCGCGCGAACTCTTCGACGCCACCGGCAATTCGATCGGCATCGACTACAATGGTGACGGCCTGGTGAACGCCGACGATGACTCCCACGAACCCGACACCATCGTGGTCTTTGATGGTGCCGGCAAGGAGGTCGGCATTGGTCTACACCAGGCGATGGCCGCCGTCGGCCTCGTCCATTACAACGAGACGTCGACGCCCACCACGAACCTGACCGACGACCAGATTCTCAACAGCTACTCCACCATCGTCGTCAGCGGCCGCGAGAAAGTGTACCGCATCCGCGGCATCTCGAATGACGCGTTCAACAAGAAGTTCTGGGAAATCCTGACGCCGCTCGGGGTCGACCACGTGACCGACCTGAACGATCTGATCCTCAAGTCGAACGTGCCGGTCAGCCTGAATTTCGTGCAGGACCTCGACGGCGACGGCCTCACCGCCGACGTGGAGTTCTTCCTCCGCACTTCGGACAGCGATATCGCGGTGAGCGGCACCGACCCGTCGCCGCGTGGCCGCGACACCGACCGCGACGGGCTCGACGATCGTTTCGAGGCGCTGATCGGCTGGACCGTCATCACGCCGCAGCGCACCTACAAGGTCTGGTCGTCGCCCAACCGGAAGGATTCCAATTTCGATGATCCGGCCGTCGATCCGCTGGATCTCTACGACGGATCGGACGCCTTCGCCGCGCCGGGCGGATGGAATGACCTCAACGGCAATCTTCTCCGCGACGGCCTGGCCGAAGTATTCCAGACGGGCGTGGGCGACTACGTGCTGGATCCCATCCGAAAGGACACCGACGGCGATGGCATCTGGGACGCGGACGAAGTCGTTGGTTTCGTGATCACGCGCATCACCGACGGCAGCCAGATCTTCCGGGGACCGAATCCGACGACGGGCCTGCGGCCAAATCCCCTGAACCCCGACACGGATGGCGACACATTCTCCGATGGCTTCGAGCGGTTGGTCGGCCTGGATCCGACGGACCCCGAGGACATCGACACCGATGGCGACGGCCTGCCGGACCCGGTGGAGGATACCGGCTGGGCGGTTCGAACGGTAGGCGTGAGCCTCCTCGGCTTCGTGGAAGGCCCGGCCACCACGGTCGTGCGCACCTCGAACAAGAACAGCGTCGATTCCGATGAGGACGGCCTGTCGGACTTCGAAGAGTTCTTCCTGAAGACCAATGCGCGCGCCGCCGACACGGACGGCGATGGCATCAACGACCTGCTCGAACTTCGCGGCTACACGCTGCCCCACAAGGTCGGAGGCGAGGACCTGGGCATCATCACCACCCAGATGCTCGACGCGGACACCGACAACGACAAGCGCGCGGACGGTGCCGAGGCGGAGTTGTTCAGCGTCGAACTCGAGCGCTGGGTCGTGCGGGTCGACGGTCAAACGCCGTACCGCGCCTACAGCAATCCGTTGGTCGCGGACGCGGACTTCGATTCCGTGGTGGATGGCGACGAGTTCGCTTTCGACCCATTCAATGCGAATCGGCACACCGATCCGAACAACGGGAACACCGACGGCGACGATCGCGACGACGGGATCGAGATCCGCGGCGGGACAAACCCGCTGGCGGTCGATCTGCGAGTGACCGTCATCGCGGAGTCGGTCGAGATTGCCATACCCGGCCAGTACAACTTCGGCCTGAAGGTTCGGACGCCCGATCCGACGGGCGTCGCCGGATTGAGTTCCACTCCACGCACGGTCTTCGAAAGCGTCTCGGCGACCGCGAGCGAGGTCGGCAAGGTGCGCGTCCACAACACGGGCGCCTATGTCGCGAAGATCTCCTATCGTTGGATCGACGGCGCCGGAGTCACGCAGTCGACGGGCGAGGAGGGGGACCTCCTGGCCGGACAGACCGTCGAATACAACCCCGGTGCGCAGGGCGTACCGAACGGAGTGACGTTCTATCCGGTGATGCGCGCAGTGGCCGGGAATACCGTCACGCCCAGCGAGCGATTCAAGTTCGTCTCTGGCAGCGTCGCCGCGGCGAGGTACACGAGTGGCGGCACCACGCTCATCAACACGTCCTTCTCATACGGAGGGATCGAGGTACCAGTCGATAATCCCCAGGACTTCCCGCTCTCGGGTCGTTCCATCAGCTTTGGACTGGCCGATGGTGAACGGTTCTCGATCGAAGGATTCGTCACCGGCTTCACGACCATCGGGAGTACCAACATCAACCTCGGCGGCCTGGAAGGGCAGAAGGCGTTCCAGGAGTCCTCGAGCGGGACGCCGCAGGAGCTCCGGCCGGTCTTTTCGTGGATCCAGGTGGCCGACAAGTTCCTCGAGGAATTCTACTTCGAGGAAGTCGTCAACGGCGCCACGGTGAAGATCCGGTTCTACTACCTGATCGAGTAGCCATGACTCGTCCGACGGGGTTCGTGCTGGCCTGCGCCAGCGCGGCCCTTGGCGTCGACGGCGACGACCCTCCGGGGTAATCGTCACGAGTGAGCATCTTGCCTTTCATCTGCGACATCTGCGGATACCCCTCCTGAGCGGGGCCTCGACGGCGGGCGACATTCCCGACACCCGCCGAGAGCCGATGCGGCAGCTATCCTGATGTCCCTGCGAAGACGTCATCATGCTGTTCGACCAAGGCGTGTTTTCCATCCACAGATGACGCAGATTCACGCAGATGGGGATCGGAGAGCGCCGCAATCGTATGCCGTCATGGGTGCCTCGGATTTCTTTCACCCGGAGTCGGGGCTCAGTCCGAGGATCGCACGCGGAAATACTCCTGCGGCTGCATCAGCGGGCCCGGAATGATGACTTCGACGCGCGCCCCGGTGCCCGTCGTGGTCGTGCCCGACACCGTCCGCCAGCCGCCCGAGGACAGGTCCGCGCTGGCTTCGATGACGTAGGTCCGACCCAATTCCGTGAGGAAACCCAGGGCAAGGCCCGCGTCCTGGATACGCACGGCATCCACTTCGAGGATACTCACGATGGGGGACCGCAAGACGGACACCCGGTCCAGTCCCAGATACTGCCCGCCTTCCGAACTCGCGCCCAGGATGGCGAGCGGCGTTTCGGCGGAGGTCGCGGTGAACGTCAGTTCGACTATCCCCCATTGACTCCCATTTCCGGGCGCCGTGACGGAGAACGACCTGGTCTCGGTTCCGAGGGCGGTCCCCTGATTGCCGGCCGGCTCCGGATCGGGTGTGAAGGTAAGGCGATGGGTCGCGCCGGCCACCACGACGTCGACGGACATGGGCCCTCGAAACGCGGCCAGATCCTGATAGGCACCCAGCGCGAGCGTGAGGCGGTAGGTCTCGCCCGCGATCGTTTGCAGGGTCTGCTCCACGCCGCCATAAGGGGGTTCATCGTGATACCCGGTCAGATCGACAAAGAGGGAGCCATCACTCGTCTGCGGTCCATAAGCGTTCGCATTCGCCACCCAGGTGAGTTCTGCGCCAACGACCTGCCAGCCTGGGATCGCGTCCGAGCCGATCGGTAGAGACATCACACCCTGGGCATCGCCCTGGAATGAACCCGCCAGGTCTTCGAAGCTGCCATTGGAAACCAGATCGGGTCCGCCGGGCGGAGCCACCTCGAGCGTGACTTGCGTGGTGGACGGCGCGCTGTCCTGGGTTCCGTCACGGACTACCAACTCGAAGGCAATGGTGGTCGTAGACTCGATCGCCGGGATGGTGAACGACGGCTTCGCCGTTTCGCCTTCGACAAAAATGAGCGGCGGCCCGCTCAGTTGTCGCCAGGTATAGGTCAGAGCCGCGCCCTCGGGATCACTGCTGGCGCTGCCATCGAGCACGACAGCTTCGCCGGCCACGGCGGGACGGGTTTGCGCCATGCCGGCATCGGCGGCAGGCGGTGCATTGGGCGGGCGAAGCGACGCGACATCGCGCAGGATCAAACTCAGATTGTCGGCGTAGCCGTCATTGAAGTTTCCTCCGGCACGCAGGCTGGCCAACACAACCTCCACCCGTCGGGCAAGCGCGGGCACCGTGCGATTCGTGGAAACGTACAACATGCCCGTAAGACCCAGCCGGTCCGCCGGAGTCACGGGGCCAAGGGTCATCGAATCCACCGGCGTGCCCGCGGCATCGAGAAAGGTGGCCGTGAGAGTGACGGCATCGGCCTGATCGGCATAGCCACCCAGCCATCCTGACAACTCGGCGACGATTTCCGCGGCATCGATGCGCGCTCCGCTGACTGGCAGGTCGACAAGGGTAGTCGCGGTGCCCAGTTCGCCGTTCGGCCCGCCCGAGAAATAGTTCTCACCTCGATTCGGCGGGCCGGGATCCGTGGAGACCGGGAACCCGTCCGGCAAACCCCAACGAGTCACGGTCAGCATTCCGCCGATGGTCCATCCCGGTAGCGCCACTTGCGCGGTCCCGTCCCCGCCCGTCAATCCCTCCGCATCACCGTACGGCAGCAGGTTACCGTCGGTTGGAACGGGAGGAACCGGACCCTTTTGTCCACTGGCCCACGAAGCCGGATCATCCGCGTTCGCCTGGGGTGGCCAGGTCTCCACCGGCGCGCCTTCCGCTCCGTCGTCGAACAGCGCGACGAGTCCCATCGACCGGGTCCATCCCTCGAGCAACGAATCGGCAATGCGCAACTCGGCGTGCCACGAGAATTCATCGCGCAGGATGACCACACTGAAGCCGAGCGGCGGACTGGTCAGAGCGACGAAGTTCGTCCCGCCACCGGCGACGCGCAGGAGCTCACCCCGTTCGTTCACACCGAATCCCGCGGTGACCGCAACGTCCCCGCCCGCGCCGGAAGGATTGACCCGGAGTCCGGCCGCGGAGCCCGGGGAGTTTTGCGACCCGTAGGGAAGTCCCGAAAACGCCGCGAACAACGCGCCGTTCGCGTGGACAAATCGGACGCTCGCATAGCGTCCGCCCGAGACCGCCAGGCGCACCGCCGGCGTTTCGCCATAACCCGGATCGGCCGACCAGCCATCCAGAACCGGCTCGGCGCCTTCGGCGATACCCAGCCCGCGGATCACGAACTGCAGCGTGTCGGTTCCGACCTCACCGTCGGAGTCCGTGACCGTGAGCGTGAGGACGTGGACGCCGGGCGGCAGGTTCGCGATCGAGAACGAATCCCCGGTCCCTTGACGCAACTCGGGACCGCTGAGATCCCAGCGCAACGCCGCATTCGGGAGACTGCCGTCTTCGGCATCAAAGCCGAAACCCGATATCGACGCGGCGGAACCGAAGTCGAACTGGTCCCCGTCGGCGGCGCCGGCAATCTTTGCGGTGGGCGCATGCTTCGGCAGGACGAAAGCGTCGCTCACCACAACCGTCGCGCGGACTCCATCCGTCGCAATGACGCGGATGCGGGCCGCTTCGCTACCGGCGAGATCCGTCGTGGGAATCGAAAGGGTCGAGTCAGGAGAATGGACCTGGGCGGTCTGCCATGAACTCCCGTCGTCCGAACTCATTTGGACTGTGAAGTGCAGTGTGTCGCCGTCCGCATCGGTACCCGTCCAGCCCAGCTTGAGTTGTCCGCCGTCGATCGAAGGCGGCTCGAGCCGCAGGTCGGGCGCCTGGGGACTGATTGGGCGCACGACCAGGACGTTCGCGCCGTCGACGAGTCGCAGCGTGCGCGCGGCGTCGGTCAGGCGCAGCGCGCGGCTGACCAGCGTTGCGGTGCCTTCGGACAGCTGGCGGAGCGGCACAGGCTCGTCCGCGATCACCGCTCCATCGACGTCGAGAAGCTGGAGGCGAACCGGATGCTCGGCGGGCAGATCGGGCGGAACCTCGGTGAGCTCGGCGAGCGTCTCCGCCGCCAGTTCGGTGGAGGGCAGGGTCAACGCGGGCAGAAGAACCGCCGTCCCGGCGTCGCGATCCATGGTGCCCTGGACGAGCAGATAATCTCCCGCGGGCAGCTCATGCCGCGCGGGCGCGTGGAGACCCGCGAACGGAAATGGGCGCTCGGTGAATGCCTCGATCAGTCGCGTCCAATTGAACTCCGAGATCCACACACTGTTCGCGTACGACATCAGATCGCCGTTCATACCCGGGTCGACGAGCGTCCAGGAGATCGGATCGAATCCGACCGCCGTCGCCAGAGCGCTCAGATCGGTGGCGCCCATCGTGCAGGGCGAAGCGCCGTTGGGGAGCGAATCGTAGGTGCCATCCGCGCTGCCCGGGATCTGCGTGCCGCAGGTGAGATCACTGCGAATGTGGCGAAAGCCCGCGTTGTGCCCGAACTCATGCGCGAGGTTGAGTCCACCGTGCAGGCTGTTCCACGGAACGTTTGCGTAGCTCCCCGGAGCCATGCGGATGATCATGGCCTGTCCCGGTCGCCGACCGAGTCCATTCCACGGACGCGCTTCCGGTGGGAACATGCCGACGTAGGGACCGCCCAGGGGATTGCCATCCAGGATGCGCGCGAAGTCCACCATGGCGAGCGCTGCGTCCTCGTCCTCAGGCACGTCGAAAGAGCGCGCCTTGAGTCCGGTGATGGTGAGCACGGACTTGGCAACGCCCGCACTGCGGAAGCCCAGCCGAAGATGGGCGAACGGCAGCTGGGTCCTGGCCCGTGCGATGAGGTCCCAGAACTGCGAGCCCGCTGTCTGATAGTTGTAGAGACCGCCGTTGAACTGCACGGGCACAAAGGTCAGCGGAAGCGTGATGAGTTCGCGCACCGGCAGTGTGGCCGAGACGGAGTTGTTCGCCAGCGGTTGGACGCCGGTCTCGGGCACGGTCCTTCCCGGGTTCAAAACAAACTCGAATCGAAGTTGTCCGCGTTGCACGAGTCCGGCGGGCACCTCGAACTGAAAGGTGCCGGGCAGGTTGGTGCGGATCGTCGCCAACGGGACCGGCGCCGTCACACGCGGTGCTGCAACCGGCAGGAATGGCGATCCGGGCACCTCTTCGAAGAGGGGTTGGCCCAGACTCACTTCGGGCGCCCGGTAGACGCGCAACTGCGCGGGCACGTCGAAACCCGCAAAGCCGGTGCTGTTTTTCGGGGCCCGCGCATAGCCACGAACCATGATCAACTTGCCGGCCGCCAGCGGCACCGTGTTGTCGAGATTCTGGATGGCTTGTGTCGCCTCGATGGCGAAGGCCTCGAAGTCCACTTCGATCGCCGGCGCCTCGACGCTGATCCGCTGCACGCTGTTGCCATGGGCGAAGTACACGAGGCGTCCCGTGGACCGCAGGCTGCGGAACTCGCGGCCCACCGCGATCGTCGCATAGTCCGGAGCGCCCGGATTGGCGAGGGTCACTTCGGCGGGCGCCTCGCGACGCAGGAGGTCCGAGTTGGCCTGTCCCGTCGCGGGGGTGCGGGTCAGGAAAAGATGATGCTTGTCCGCCGCCACCGAGGTGATGCGGAAGGCCGGTCCGGCATTGTGCTCGACGAACTCGCCGCGCGCACCGGCGTTGAGATCCAGTCCCAGCAGGCGTCCGTCGCCCTGGTGCGTGATGGGATTCCCGAGCGCCAGGTAGAGCGTCGTGGCCCGGCGCCGGCTCGTGACGCCGAGATTGCCGCGCACGAGATAGGATTCGTTGCGCAGCGCGAAATCGCTGACACCGCGGCGAACCAGTTGCGCGGTGCCGCCAATCACGCCCGCCCGGTAGAGACTTCCGTCCGGCGCGAGAAGAATGAGCTCGGACCCGAGGTAGCTCCCGTCGATCGCCTGGATGTCGGCCACCGCGAACTTGCGCAGGCTCACGCCGGGCATCGTCAGCACCTCCCGGATCTGACTGCCATCCCGGGCACCCGCCTTCCACGTCCGGCTAATGGTCAGCGTGTTGCGGGCCAGGTCGGCGGCGTACGACCATAGTTCATTCTCCGTGACCAGCAGCACGCCGTCCGCGGCGATGGGAAAGCGCTGAAACCCCACCGAGTAGCGGATTGGTTCACCGGGATCCAACGCCCGTGCCGTGAGCGATTTTCGGTACAGGCCGCGGTCGCTGGCGTAATAGAACGCCTCGTCGTCGCGCACGAAGTAGGCGCCGTACGAACAGCCCGGCAGCAGGACCCCGCGCAACCCGCTGTTCCGGTCCGTGATCGACAGGCCGAGGTCCAGCGCGTCCCCCGCCTGGAATCCCCCGGTGACGACGGGCCGCGTTCCAAAGCGCGTCGCGGTGGCGGAGAACAAGCGCGGGTCGGAATAGGCGACGTACGAAGCGCCCCCGGGATTGATCACCTCCGAGGAACAGGCGCTGGGCGTCCACCAGTAGATCCCGTTGCGAAACAGTTCGACCGAATCGATGGATCGCAACCCATCTTCGCGCACGACCAGCTCGGGATCGGCGGCACGGGATAACCAGGCCACGGCTAGAAACCCGAGGCGCC
>CAZYJB010000095.1:0-9238 GCA_964647675.1 uncultured Verrucomicrobiota bacterium
GCGTCGTCGTCGCGCAGATCGGTCTGTACGAACCGCGCGTCGGTTCCCAGCGAGAGGAGCCGTTGGACGAGCGAGGTCCCATGTTCGGGATCCCGGCCGGCCAGCACCAGACGGGCTCCGGCGGCGGCGGCGAGTTCAGCGGTGGCGGCGGCGATTCCGGTCGTGCCCGCGATCAGGCAGACTTTGCCGGTCCATGGGTAACTCGGGTTGCTCACGGGTGATACAGCCGCCACGCTGGGCAAACGGTCTGCCTGCCGGCAAGCGTGCATTCTGCGCGGACCCGAGCCTCTGAATAGGGCGCCCGCGCGCGCAGTCCATCTCCTGGACGCTGAACAGCTCAGCCCGGGCGCGGGGAGATACCCCCGAAATCTCGGTTGCCTCGCGCCGAAAAAGGACTACAACCGTAGGGAGACCTATGAAAACCCGTCGTCAGGACGTGTGCCGCTGGTTGGCCGTCGGAATCATCGCAGCCCTCGCCACCGGGTGCGGCGCCAAAACCGTGGGTTCCGGCGTCGCAACCGGGACTGAAGGGGCCTCCGTCGTGTCGAACGGTCCGGCCGCGGAAGGTTCTTCCGGAGCGGAGGTCGCCGCAACCGCCCCCGCCGAGACGGCTGAGACCGCGGAACCGGCAGTGAAGCGCTCGGATCGCGTGCTGCCCGCGCTGAAGCCGGAGATTCAGGAGGTGGTGCGCATGAACGAGAGTGGCGTGGGCGAAGAGGTCACGCGCGCGTTCGTCGCGTCGTCTTCGGTGGCGTATGATCTCGCGCTCGACGAGATCATCCTTCTGCGTGACATCGGCGTCCCGGACGGCGTCATCGCGGCCATGATGCGGCGCGGTGGCGAGTTGCGCGCGCAGGAGGCCGAATCGGCCTCGGTACAGACGAATCTGGTGGCGGCCGTGGAGCAATTGAAGGAGGCGATGGATCGCCATCAGGCCGGGAACGGGACAGCGCCGGAGAGCGCGCCCCCGGCGCCGGCGGAGAATGACCCGGCGCATGCCGCGGTGGAAGGCGGCGCGCCGTCGCCCGTGGTCGCGGCTCAGCCTCCCGCCGAGGCGCCGGCCGCGGTTCAGCAGTTCTACACGGATCTGACCCCGTACGGAAACTGGTACCAAGTGCCGAGCTACGGGTGGGTGTGGCAACCGAGTGTGGTGGTGGTGAATTCGAGCTGGACCCCTTATTGCCACGGCGGACGTTGGGTCTGGTCGAATCACGGTTGGTACTGGAATTCGGATTACAGCTGGGGCTGGGCGCCGTTCCACTACGGGCGCTGGGCCACGTATCCCGGGATCGGCTGGTGCTGGGTGCCGGACACCGTCTGGGGCCCGAGTTGGGTGACCTGGCGCCATTCCGGCAGCCACATCGGGTGGGCGCCCTTGCCGCCGTCGTGCGGTTGGCGCAGTGGGGTCGGTCTTACCTGGCGTGGTGAAGGCGTGAGTGTGGGCTTCGGTTTCGGCCTCGGGTATTCCTCCTTCACGTTTGTCGAGTACTCGAGCTTCTGCCACCGCAACGTCGGGCACCGTGCCATCCGCGGCGGGCGCGCGGAACGCATCTACAACAACACGACCGTGGTCAACAACGTGATCCACGGAGACAACAACACCATCGTGAACAACGGGGTGGGCTACTCGAATGTCGCCACCCTGACCCGCGGCGAAGTGCCCAAGGTGCGGGTCGAGCCACTCCCTGCCGAGGCCACCTCGGTGGCGCGTGCGGATCGTATGGAACGCTCGAAGGACGGCATGATCGTCTATCGCCCGACCTCGGTGGAGGCCGCGGGTGGGCGTCCCACGGCGCTGCGGTCCGAAGTGCGTCCCTCGAGCGCATCGTCGGGCTTTGCCGCCGGCGATCGACCCGGGCGGGCGTCAGCGGTTCCGAGCCGCCAGCCCATGAACACCTCGGGCGCGGTTGCGCCCGGCAAGGCGGTGGAGGCACGGGGCGGCGCCGGGTACACAACCACCACGCCGGGCCGCCCGGCGAATGGAGTGTCCAGTGCGGTGGCTCCCTCGGCCCGGCCGACGGTCCCCACGGCGCGGTGGTCTTCGACGCCGCGCAGCGGACTCGCGGGATCGAGTCCTGGCCCGAAGAGCGTGGAGACGCGTTCGGGCGGCGCGATCGGCCGGCCCTCGACGGGTGATCCCGGGATCGTCTCCCCGACTCCCGGCACGTCACGTCTGATGAATGCGCCGACCCGTTCCACGACGCCGGTCCCGCTGGCGGATCCGTCGCGCAACATTCCTTCGCGCCTGCGGGAACCAGCGGCGCGCAACGCCGTTACGGTGAACCCCGGCAAGACCACCTTCGAATCGCGCGGTGGCTACACCGCGCCCTCGATGAACTCGTCGGCGCCGGTCCAGCGGCCGGCCAACTCGGTGGCCGCTCCGAACCGGTTCGTGCCGCAGTCGCCGTCGTATCAGGCGCCGGCCGCCCGGTCCTTCCAGGCTCCCGCGGCGCCGAAGGTGGATTACTCCCGCGGGGCAGGGTCCTCCTCGGGATTCAGTGCGCCGCGCCCGTCGGTATCGACTCCCAGCCCGCAGTTCTCGGCGCCGCGCCCCAGTGTCTCCGCGCCCTCCGTCAGCGCGCCGGCCGCGCGACCGGTGCAGTCGAGTCCGTCTTCGGCCGGCGCCACTCCGGGCGGACGCCCCGGGCAAGGTCAGGGACGCAACAATCCGAACTGAAAAGAATACATCCATGGGAGTGTCAACGGGACGCGGCTTCGCGTGCAGGGGGGGAAGGTTATCGGGTTGGATGGGGATTCTGGCTCTCTTGATCCTGGCCTTTCTGGGTCCCGGACGAGGCGGCGCCCGCGTCCCGGCGGCGGACGAACGCGTGCTGTACGAAACGCGGTTCGAGGCCGCGGAGGGATTTGATCCCGCGCTCACCCTCGTGGGGCAGTCCGGCTGGGTGGGGTTCGGCTCCGGCGGGAACGGACTGATCACCGACTTCTTTGCCGGCCAGGGCCAGCATGCGTTCATCGGGTTTGCGGCGCCCACCAACGCCGCGGAGTTCCTCAATGTCTGGCGTCCGGTCAACTACCTGCCCGGCCCGACCAACCCACCGATTGTCCGCTTCCAGGTGCTGATGTCGGTGGAGGATTCCAGTTCCTCCACCAACCGGGACGATTTCCGCTGGAGCGTCTACAACAAGGCGGGCGACCGGTTGTTCACCTTGGATTTCGACAACCATTCCCTGGGGATCAACTACCTGCTCGACAACGGGACCTTCGTGCCGACCGGGCAGTCGTTCAGCAACTCGTTCACCTACCCGTTGCGCATCGAGATGGATTTCACGGCCAACCGTTGGAATGCGTCGCTCGGCAGCCAGACCGTCGTGACCAACCAGGCCATCACCACGCGCGGTGCGCCGCTCGATTTCGGAGATATGGACGCGGTCTGGGCGATCCGGACGCCAGGGAAGCCCGGGGATAACTTCATGGTCTTCGACAACTACCGGGTGACCGCGGCGGCCGCGGGCACATCGAATCCGCCGCCGCGGCTCGAGGCGCTGGCCTACGTGAAGGAGCAGCGCAGCTTCCTGGTACGCGCCCACGGCACGGCCGGGGTCCGCTATGTGCTGGAAGGGACGACTGACTGGAAGACGTGGACGCCACTGACCACGAACACCATGCCGGCGGAGGGCTCGTTTCCCCATTTGGATATCACCGCCGCCGCCGTCCGGTTCTACCGCCTGGTCGAGCGCTGAGCGGTCGACCCTGACGGGAAAGGAGGGGCTTCTTGACACCCCCCTCTTCGCTGATAGCGTCGCGGGCTCCGCCTTGCCGGCGGCTTCTGGAATTGAAAGAGGCCGGCGAAGAGCGGGTGTGGTCGGATGATCGCGCACCACACACAACCGATTTCATACCATGAAACGCCAGTATCAGCCGTCGAAGATCCGTCGCAAACGTCAGTTGGGATTCCGCGCCCGCATGTCGACCAAGGGCGGGCGCACGGTGATCCGCCGTCGTCGCAACCAGGGCCGCAAGCGCCTGACCGCCGCCTGAGGCGTCGGCACCGGGACGCCGTGAAGGCGCGTCGACTGCGGTTGGGCCGGGACCGGAAGTTGCACGGATCGCGGGTATTCGCGGCGATCCGGGCGGCCGGGCAGCGTCGCGCCTGCGGTTGCCTCATTCTGAACTGGCGGGTCAACGGAGCATCCTCGGGAACCGCCGCGCGGGCGGCGCGGGTGGGTTTCGTGACCAGCCGCCGCTTGGGCGGGGCGGTGGTGCGGAGCCGCGCGCGGCGCTTGTTGCGCGAGGCGTTCCGACTCCAGCAGCATCAGGTATCGCCGTCCGCCGACCTCGTGCTCGTGGCACGCCCGTCGCTGGTGGGAAAGCCGCTCGCGACCGTGATGAGGGACTTGCAGAGGGCGCTCCGGGAGGCCGGGCTCTGGACCGGGGAGGCGGGGAGCGGTTCGTCGCCCAGAGTGGTGGACGGACAGCGGACTCCGTTTCCCGCCCCCGTGCCGACCGTGGACTCGCACCCGTGCATCTACCCCTCCTGATCCTCGTGCGGGTGTACCGCTGGTTTCTGTCGCCGCTCAAGGGGATGTTGTTCGGCCCCGGTGCCTCGTGCCGGCATGTGCCGTCCTGTTCGGCCTATGCCGAGGAAGCCTTGCGGCGGCATGGCGCGGCGCGTGGCCTGTGGCTGAGTGCGCGCCGCATCAGCCGGTGTCATCCCTGGGGCGGCGAAGGCTGGGACCCGGTCCCGGCCGCCGTTGCCCGCCCGGGCCGCCGCCGGACGGAGCTCCTGAGTGCCCGCGCCGCGGGCGCGAACGCTGCCGCTCCGGCCTGCGAAGCGGTGTTGAGGGCGGCGCACACCCGTCCGTCTGGACCTCTTTGATTGGACTACTGAATGGACCGTCGCTCGACCCTCCTGCTGATTGTCACCTGCCTGATCCTGGTGTTCTGGTATCCGCTGGTGCACCGGATCTACCCGCCGGCATTGCTTCCCACCAACGCGCTGGCGACGGCGGAGGGGGGCACCGGCACGAACGTCGCTCCCGGCGCCCCGGGGGTTCCCGCGGCCGGGGCGCCGCCGGTGGCGGCCTTGCGTCCCGGGATTGCCGACTCGGGGTTTCGAGCGCCGGCGGGGGAAGCGGTCGAGGTGTCGCTTGAGAATTCACTCGGCCGGTACGTGTTCACGTCGCATGGCGGCGGACTGAAGTCCGTCGAGTTGAAGGAGCATGCGGATGCGTTTCTGTGTCACGAGCGGAAGGAGGGCGTGCCCCTCCCGCGCGCGGTGATGAACCGTTGGGCGGGTGCGCCGATCATGACGGCCCTCGGCCTCGACGGCGTCGCGGGGACGACGCCGTACCGTCTGGCGCGCAGCAACGACGTGGTGATCGCGGAGCGGACGCTCACCAACGGGATCCGGGTGGTGAAAGAGTTCCGCCTGGGCACCAACTATCTGGTGCACGTGACCACGCGTCTGCAGAACTGGTCACCGGCGACGGTGCGGGTACCGGAACAGGAATGGGTGTTTGGCACCGCCGCGCCGCTGTATGCCACGGAGCAGCCGATGTATCTCGGCCTGTTCTCACACGACGGGGCGTCCAGCGAGCACATCGGGGAGGCTCACTTTGCCAACCGCACCCTCGGCTGCTTTCCCGGGACTCCGAAGTCCGAGTATCTCGGCGTGGCGACCAACGTGACGTGGGCCGCGGTGCACAATCAGTTCTTCGCGACGATCGCGATACCGCGCGACCGCGCGACGCGGGTTTTTGCGCGTCACATCGATCTGCCCGGCACCATGACGCCCGCGCATCCCACGCCGCTCGTCGGCTATCAGGGCGCGTTGCTCTACGGCGGGGAAGACCTGCCGACACAGCAGGAGCGCGTGCGGGAATTCGATCTGTACGTGGGGCCGAAGGACTACCGCACGGTGGCGGGCCTCGGAAACAACGCCGACGTCGTGATGGGTTTCGACAACTACTTTGGCGGCCGGTTCAGCGGCTTCTTCGCGCGCGGCCTGCTGCTGGCGATGAACGGGCTGCACAAGGTCGGGTTCTCCTATGCGATGGCGATCATCGCCATCACCGTGATCGTGCGGCTGCTGTTCTGGCCGCTGATGGCGGCTTCGGCGCGCACCTCCAAGCGCATGGCCGCGCTGCAACCGCAAATCAAGGAGCTCCAGGAGCGGTTCAAGGACAACCCGCAGCGCATGAACCAGAAAATGCTCGAGCTTTGGCGCGAGCATAAGGTGAACCCCGCCGCCGGCTGCCTGCCGATCCTCATCCAGTTCCCCATTCTCCTGGGCTTCTACTCGA
The DNA here is from genome assembly GCA_964647675.1 of uncultured Verrucomicrobiota bacterium. Lineage (GTDB taxonomy): Bacteria > Verrucomicrobiota > Verrucomicrobiia > Limisphaerales > CAIMTB01 > CAIMTB01. Next base: position 6,264 of record CAZYJB010000095.1, read on the forward strand.
TGCTGCAGACGGCGATTGAATTGCGCGGCGTCAGTTTCCTCTGGGCGTGCGACCTCGCGCAGTCGGACACCGTGGCCATGGTGGCCGGCTTTCCCGTCAACATCCTGCCGATTCTGATGGGCGCCACCATGCTCTGGCAGGCGCGTCTGACGCCGATGTCGCCGAGCATGGATGCGACGCAGCAGAAGATCATGAAGTACATGCCGCTGATGTTCATGGTGTTTCTCTACACCTTCTCAGCGGGCCTGACCTTGTACTGGACGGTCTCCAACCTGCTCTCCATCCTTCAGATGAAGCTCACAAAGGCGCGGGACGAGAAGGTTTCAGCGAAGGGTGGGACGCCGGACGGCGGTCGCGGCCCGGCGAGCACGCCGGTACCGGCACCGCGCCGGACGAAGCCCGGCTCTGGATCCGGGGGCAAACCTGGACGTTGAGCGGAGGCATGGTGAGAGAGCGCTTGCGCGGTGCGCGGGCGCCGGGCGGGCGGATGGCGTGGCGGACTGTCAACAGGCAGCATGGACCGAGTTATGACTCCTGATCCGAAATCGAAGTTGGCGGAACTTCTGCAAACCCTGGGATTCGAAGCGTCGATCGAGGACGGCGAGTTCGAAGGGAACGCCATGCTCAACATCGTGACCGAGGATTCGGGCCGGTTGATCGGGCGCAAGGGCCAGACGCTGGCCGCGCTGCAGTTCGTGCTGAACCGCATCCTCTACAAGGAGGACGATCACGCGCAGAAGATCACCCTCGACGTGGGCGGCTACCGCACGCTCGCGCGCGACGAGTTGGTCAAGAAGGCGGTCGCCGCCGCCGACAAAGTCCGGCGCTGGGGTGACGTCATCGAGCTGGAGCCGATGAACGCCTTCGACCGCCGCATTGTGCACCGCGCGCTCAAGGAGGATCCGGACGTTGAGACCCACAGCATTGAGGTCGAAGCGTCGGATCTGAAGGTGATTCAGTTGCGGCCGAAGGGGACCTGAGCCTTGCATGAACCCGCAGTCGCAGGCGCTTCGATGGGCGTTGTGGCAGTGGCAGCGCGCCGGCCGTGGGTGTCTGTTGGCGGCACTGGTGTGGCTTGCTGCGTGTTCAGGGACCGGCACGAATGAACGCGGCGGGGAAAGCGCCCCATTCTCCAGCCTGAATCGCGAACAGGCCCGCGGAAGCCTCGCCGCGGTGAAGATCTCCGGGCAGTCCAAGGAAACGGTGCGTGACACCGTGGACGCCGTGTTTACCGCGGCGGGCTTTCGGCGCGGTCGTTCCGCCGGCGACCAGCAGGTCTTCGAACGCCCGGCGTCGCGCGGGCAGCGCGCGGCCTATGGGAACTGGCAGGGCGGGGAGGTCTTCGTGCGACTGCGGGTCGACCTTCAGCGGCAGGGGCGCGAGGAGTATTTTGTCACCTGCCGCAGCTTCATCGTCCGGGGCGACCAGTACTCCGCCGAGGACGAGCAGCCTGTCGCGAGACGGCGCCTGCGCGAGTTTCGTACGTTGCTCGACGAGGTGGCGACGCGGCTGAACTGATCCTCGAGCGACGGCGGCGGTGGCGGCGCTGTTTTGCGGCTCAACGCGCGAATCGATCGTCAGTCCAGGGGTCGGCGGTGTTGGAGTACCCGCGCAATTCCCAGAACCCGAGCAGATCACGGTCGAGGAAGATGATTTCCCGCACCCATTTGGCGCCCTTCCAGGCGTAGAGTTTGGGGACGACGACCCGCGCCGGGCCACCGTGTTCGCGCGTCAAGGGAGTCCCGTTCCAGGAGTGCGCGATGAGCACATCGTCGTCCATGAGCGCATCGAGCACAACATTGGTGGTGTAGCCGTCGCTGGCGCGGAAGTAGACGTGGGTCGCAGCGGCGCGCGGGCGCACCAATTCGGCGAGCGTGAGAAAGGCCACTCCTTCCCAGGTCATGTCGAACTGGCTCCAGGTCGTGACACAGTGGAAATCACTCACGTCCCGGAACTGGGGAAGCGCTGCGAACGCGGCCCAGTCGAGCACCACCGGATTCTCCACCTGCCCGTGCAGGCGGAGGCGCCAGGCGTCGCGGGCGATCTCCGGTTGCATGCCGAGGTCGAGCACGGGGAAGTGGTCGACCTGTCGTTGTCCCGGTGGCAGGCGGTCCGTGGAGCGGACGTCGCGGCGTGCGCGCCCCGCCATTTTCTCGGCCCAGCGCTCCTTGGCGGCGATGTAGGACGCTTTCATGCGGCGCCCCACGTTCCGTGGAGCCCGTCGCAGAGTCGAGCCGGGAGGCGCGACGAAGCGTCCGAATCCCGCGCATGAACGGAATCGTGGGTCTCACGGCAGGAATCCCCTTCCAACCCGCGCGGTCGCGGACTAAAACGGTGGCGCGACAGGGCGGTGCGGAGATCAACGCTGCGACCGAGCGCGTGAATCGAATCCGTCGCCCGCCGGCCCGAGATCCCGTCGAATCATGAACACTCCCAAGAACGTTGCCGCACGCTTGCTTCCCGTCCTGGCCATCCTGCTTCCCATCGCGGCCCAGGCTCATCCCGGTCATGCGGCTCCCGGGTGGGGAGAGGGCCTGGCGCATCCGGTCACGGGCCTCGACCACCTGCTCGCGATGCTGGCGGTCTGCTTGTGGGCGGCGCAATCGGGTGGCGCGCGCCGGTGGGCCATGCCGGCTTTGTTCGTGGGCGTGCTCGCGGGGGCGGGCGCGCTCGGCATGGGCCGCGCTCCGATCCCGGGGGTGGAGCAGGGGATTGCGGCGTCGGTGTTGGCGCTCGGGTTGGTGATCGCGATGGCGGTCCGCCCGCCGGCCATCGTCACCGGTCTCATGGTAGGAGCGTTCGCCGCGTTCCACGGCTTTGCGCATGGCTCGGGGATGGCGGGTGGCGCGTCGGCGGCCACCTACGGCGCCGGGTTCCTGGCCGGCACGGTGCTGCTGCACACGTGCGGTTTCGCGCTGGGCACAGCGCTGGGCCGCCTCGAGTCCGCCCGCCCCTGGGTGCGTGTCGCGGGCGGC
>CAZYJB010000096.1:0-9215 GCA_964647675.1 uncultured Verrucomicrobiota bacterium
ACGCCATCGCGGGCTTCCTGACCCTGCTCTTCAAGCTGCCGCGCATCCGTGAGCTTCTCGAGCAACGGCGCGGGGAAAGCCACCGTCTCGCGTTTGACTATCTCTCCGGCCTGATCGGCGATGCCACCCACATCGGGGTCATCGACCTCGGCTGGAGCGGCAGCATCCAGCGCAACGTGGCCCGCATCCTGCGCCAGGGCGGCCGCGACGTGCGCACCCTCGGCTGCTACCTCGGCTGCACCAAGCGCGCCGGCCGCCTCGCCCTCGAAGGCGACCTCGCCGTCGGCTTCCTCGAGCGCGACTGGGCGCGCTCCACCATCCTCCCCGAGGTCGCCATCACGCTGGCCTGCGGCAGCACCGACGGCTACCTCCGCGACGCCGAAGGCGGCGTCAAACCCGTGCTCGGCCCGTTTGACGCCACGCCCGAGGCCCGCGCCGCCAAGGACCGCCTGCGCGAGGGCATCCTGGCCTTCCAGTCTCTCTGGCTTAACCTGCGCGCCAGCAAGGCGGAGATCCCCGTCACCGACGAGATGCTGCGCGACCTCGACGACGCCGCGGCCTCCCAGCTCTATCGCCTGCTCGAGTTCCCGACCAAGCCCGAGGCCGACCGCCTCGGCGTGCTGAGCCACGACGAAAACTACTTCGGACAAAGCCACAGCGCGCCCTTGTGCGACGACGAGGCTGCGAAGCGCCTGCGGCGCGAAGGGCTTCAGAACCTGTTCCAGTCCGCTCGCTGCTACTGGCCGCAGGGCGTGGTCGCACGGACGCACCCGCGGCTGGTCTCGGCCTTGCGCACCGGTTGGACCGACCCCGCGGCGCTCGGACGCCTCGGTGCCTGGCACAGCGTGGCGCTGCACGACGGCGGCATGACCGACGAGGAGCTCTCGTCGCTCGGCGCGCTGCTGCACGGGCTCACCGTCGACCAAGTGGTCTTCACCGGCCAACTCGCCCCCGTGGTCGAAGAGGTCTTCCTGTTCCTCTGGAACCACGAAAACCGGCCGCTCACCGGCTCCCGCGATTTCCCGCGCGTCATCCTCGTGGGCGAACCCGAGGACGTCCCCCTTCGTCGCGAGTTCCTCGACCACTGCCAACGCGTCAGCGGGGATCCCACGGATCCCGCGGTCGTCGCGAAGATCCGCCGACTGCTCGATCCCGAGGGCGAAGCCGCGCTCGTGCTCACGCACGAACTGGCGGCGGGCCATGCCCCGGCCCTCCTCAACGGTCTCTCCCCCTTCCTCGGGCGCCGCGGCACGGTGCTCGCCGCGTGCGGTCTCTTCGACCGGCATTCGATCGACAAGGACGCGCCCCTCGCCGGCCCGGTCAATACCTGGTGGACCGAGGTCGGACAGTCGCTCGGCTACGCAGCCTGGTCGCCCGCCGTGTCGGCCGGACGCGCGCACCTCTCCAACTGGATCACCTTCCGCCGCGCCTCGGATGCCGGCACCTGGAACCGCCAGTGGATGTTCACGCCGGCCGATTCGCTGCACGCAGCGGCGCCCATGCCCGCCCTCATCGGATCGGCGGACTGATCACGCCCTCCCCGCACCCTCGCCTCTCCCCAACCCGAGTCCCCCTGCCCGCCATGTCCAGCAAACCAGCCCAGCGCAGCACGCCACCGCCCCTGGTCTCGATCATCATTCCGGTGTTCAACAAGGCGGACCTCACCATGCAGTGTCTCGCCGCGCTGGCCCAGGTCACGCGCCACGTGCCGCATGAGGTGATCGTCGTCGACAATGCCTCAACCGACGCCACGCCTCGACGTCTGCGCGAGCAGGCGCCGCACGTGCGCCACCTGCGCAACGAGGTGAACCGCAATTTCGCCGGCGCCTGCAATCAGGGCGCCGCCAGTGCCACCGGCAAATACCTCGTTTTCCTCAACAACGACACGGTCCCGCTCGAAGGCTGGCTCGACGCCCTGCTCGATGAGGCGCGCTCCCACCCGGAAGTCGCCATGGTCGGCTCCCGTCTGCTCTACGAGAACGGCCTGATCCAGCACGCCGGTATCGCCTTCGCCCGCGAAACGCGCAGCCCCTTTCACCCCTATCGCCTCCTGCGCGCGGACGACCCGCGCGTCAACCGCCGCCGCGAACTCCAGGCCGTCACCGCCGCCTGCATTCTCATGCGTCCGAAGTGGTTCCAGGACTGCGGCGGGTTCTCCGAGGATTACCGCAACGGCTACGAGGACCTCGACCTCTGCCTGCGCGTGCGCCAGCGCGGCGGGGTGATCGTCTATCAGCCAAAGAGCGCCCTGTTCCACCTCGAGTCGCAAACGGCCGGCCGCATGCGGCACGACAACGACAACCGCGCCCTCTTCTTCGAACGCTGGAACGACGTCGTGCTCTCGGACGAGGACTCCTTCTACGCCGAGGACGGCTGCTTCCTGAGCGGCCATCGGAATGGCAATCCCGAAAGCCCCGTCCTGCAGCGTTTCGCCTCGGATGACGTGCGCAATCGCTGGCGCGTGGTCGCCGAATGCCAGCGTCTCGCCGCCGCGCGCCGTCGCGCGGACGCGGTGGCCTGCCTCGCCCGCCACGATTCCTGGCCCAACCACGGTCCCGTCCGCGCGTGGGCCGGTGCCCTCGCGACGCGGCTCGGACTGCCCGACATCGCTCGAGCGCACTACGAGGCGTCGGTCGCCGCGCAAGACGATCCGCAGATGCGGGTCCTGCTCTCCCTGCTTTCGCCGTCGCAGCCGAAGGGTCCCGCCAGCGCACGCTGGGAGACCTCGGCCAAGGGTGGACTGCACGCGCTTCGCCGCGGCCAGTTCTCCGCCGCCCTGGGGGCCCTCGAGACCGCCCTCGTGCGCGGCGCGCCGCCCGCTCTTCTCCTCCCCTCCTACTGGGAGGCCGCGCGCCACGTCGATGAGACCGACGCGCCGTCGTTCGAGCATGCGCTTCGCCACCTTCCGCGACTCGACTCCGAGACCACGCGCCGCCTCGAACCGCGCGACGCCCGGATCATCTCCGCGATGCAGGCCGCCACGGCCGCTTCCGCCAAGGAGCCGGCATCGACGCCCGCCACCACGAATGCCGCCCCCATCGTGGAACCCGAGGTCTCCATCCTCATCCTCGCGCACAACCAGCTCGAGCTCTCGCGCCAGTGCGTCGACAGCATCACGCGCCATACCTCCGTCGCCCACGAGATCATCCTGGTCGACAACGCCTCGACCGACGGCACCTGGGCGTGGATGTCCGACCTCGCTGCGCGCCTGCCGCACGTGCGCGCCATCCGCAACGCCACCAACCGCGGCTTTGCCGCCGGCAACAACCAGGCGCTGGCCATCGCGCGCGGACGGCACGTCCTCTTTCTCAACAACGACACGGTGGTCACCGCCGGCTGGCTCGGCCGCATGGTCGAGGCCCTCGAAAAACATCCCGAGGCCGGCCTCGCCGGGCCGCGCTCCAACCGCGTGGCCGGACCCCAGCTCGTCGAGCATCCGGGTTACACCACGCTCGACCAACTCCCGTCCTTCGCCGCCGAGTGGGCGCACCGCCACGCCGGCCATTCGCGTCCCATCGGCCGCCTCATCGGCTTCTGCCTGCTCGCCCGCCGCGAGGTGATCCAGAAAATCGGCGGTCTCGACGAACGCTTCGGCAGCGGAAACTTCGAGGACGACGACTTCAGCCTGCGCGCGCGCCTGGCGGGTTTCGGTGCGCGCATCGTCGACGACGCATTCGTCCATCATCTCGGCGGACAGACGTTCCAGGCCGCCCGCATCGACTACCGCGAGGCCATGCTGCGCAATTGGGCGCTGTTCAAGGCGAAGTGGGGAATCGAAGCCGATGCCCCCATCGAACGCGGCTACCGCCTGCCCCAGTCCCTGCCCGCCTCGGAGTCACTCCAGTTCGGGCTGCCCGACCTGCACACCACGCATGAGCTCGCCGCCGATGAGCGCACGTGGTCGGACCGTGCGCAGTTCGCTTCCCAGCCCAAGCCCGCTACCGCGCCTGCCGCGACCCCCTCCACGCCGGCCCGGCCCGGCACCGTCGCACTGCCGCCCTGCGCGCTGCGTGGACACCTGGGACGCGCCCGCGAACTCCTGGCTTCCGGTCAGCAGCGCGAGGCTTGGATCGCCACCACCCAGGCGCTCGAACAACGCCCCTTTCATCCCGAAGCCGTCCTCCTGCTTGCTGAGGTCGCCGAAGCGGCCGGGGACGTCACCACGGCCCGCCAGTGCGCCCAACGCGCCTGCGACCTCGTGCCGGACTGGAAGCCCGCGCGCAAGGTCCTGAAGAAGATCCAGCGCCTCGGCAAACCCACGCGCCCCGGCTGGCTCGTCATCCCGCCCGCCGCCGCGCCCACCGCCGTCAATGCCACCCCGCGACTGTCCGTCTGCCTCATCGTGCGCAACGAGGAGCGTTTCATCGAACGCTGCCTCGCCTCGGTGAAGGCCATCGCCCACCAGATCATCGTGGTCGACACGGGCTCGACCGATCGCACGATCGAGATCGCGCAGTCGTTCGGCGCCGAAATTCACGCCTTCGAGTGGTGCGACGATTTCAGCGCCGCGCGCAATGCCGCGCTCGCGCATGCCACCGGCGACTGGGTGCTCTCGCTCGACGCCGATGAAGAGCTCCCGGCCGACGAACACCCGCGCCTGCTCGCGGCGATGAACAAGGAACGCGCGCTCGGCATCCGCCTTCCGCTCGTCAACGTCGGGCTCGAGGCCGAAGGCCTCGCGTACGTGCCGCGTCTCTTCCGCAACGCGCCCGGCCTGTTCTGGGTCAGCCGCGTGCACGAGCAGATCTTCTCCAGCGTCATGGTGCGCGCCGCCGAGTGGTCCATGGAGGTCACGCTCGGCCAGCCGACGCTGCGCCACCACGGCTACTCGCGCGAGGTGGTCGAAAACCGTCAGAAAATCGACCGCAATCTGCGCCTGTTGCGCCTCGCCGTGCAGGAACACCCCGGCGACGCCAACCTGCTCATGAACCTCGGGCTGGAGCTCGTGCGTTCCGGCCAGCTCAAGGATGGACTCCGCAGCTACGCCGAGGCGTTCCAAGCCCTCGGCCGCCAGCCGATCGCCGAAACCACTCCCGAGCTGCGCGAAACGCTCCTGACCCAGTACGCGGCGCACCTCATGCGTGCCCACCAGTACGCCGAGGTCATCGAGGTGTTGCGCTCGCCCGTGGCGGGTGTGCGAGCCCTGACCGCCTCCCAGGAATTCACGCTCGGCCTCGCCTACATGCGCACGCAGAAGGCGACCGAGGCCGCACAGGCCTTCAAGCGCTGTCTCGCCGCGCGCCAGCAGCCGACGCTCTCGCCGATCAATCCGGAGATCCACAAAGCGGGCCCCCACCATTGCCTCGCTTCGTGCCTCGCCACACTCGGCCAGACCGACGCCGCGCTGGCCGCCCTGCAGGCCGCACTCACGATCGATCCGCAGTCGCGACCGGTGCGCCTGGACCTCGCCCGCCTTCACATTTCGCAGGGCCGCGCCGTCGATGCGCTGACGCTCCTCCACCAATTGGTCACGGAGGACGGCACCGACGCTGAGACCTGGCGCCTGGGTGGGGAGCTCGCCCTCAGCCGGCCGGAGTTCCTGGAGTTCGCCGTCGACTGGACCGGCGAAGCGATCCGCCACCACGCCGCGGACACCCGCGTGATCCACCAGCGTGCCGAGGCGCTGCTGCGCTCGGGCGACGCCGCCGGTGCCCTGCCCTGTTTCGAACGCCTCGCACAACTCGATCACCCGTCCTTCGCGGCGTCGCTGCGCCTTTGCCAGTTGATCGTGGCCGGCGAAGCCAGCGCCGTCCCCGCCGAGCGGGAGTCGGCGGTGAGCGCGGAATTCCTGCGACTCTACCAGCGCCTCATCGGACAACCCGCGAGCGGAGTTCTGATCCAGGTCAACGAACGCCTCGACGCTCTGGCGAGGGTACTGCCGACGGCGGCGCGTCATCTGATGGCCGCCATGGCCGAGGCGGCGTAGAGACTCCCGACGAATCCGCCTCGCGCGCGGCGACGGGTGCCTGCCCATCCCTGAGCAGCCACCACAACAGCAGCCAGAACACGTGGCTGCCCACGCCCGCCATCCAGAGAAACCAATCCAGGCGCCCGGCCACAGCCAGCGCCAGCACGAGCACGGAGAAATCACGGTTGGTCGCGGCGTTGAGGACCTGCTGCAGCCAGCTGCCACGGGTCTCCGGACGCTTCATGCCACGCAGCACCATCCAGAACGACATCGCGGCCCCGACCACGGCCAGCGCGCCCAGCCAACCCATCGCGGCGGTGCCCCCGCTGCGCACCACGCCCGTGGTCACGCCGATGAACACACCAATGTGCACCACCTGGTCGCCGACGATGTCGAGCCACTTGCCCAGGCGCGATTCCTTCAACGCCACGCGCGCCACGTCGCCGTCCATGCAATCCAGGATCGCCGAGACCTGGAACAACACAGCCGCCACGATCGACGGCGCATACTGCCCGCTCGCGAACAGCACCGCCGCCACCACGCCCAGCAACGTCGCCACCACGGAAATCTGATTCGGCGTCACCGGTGTGTGCACCAGCAGCCGTGATAACGGCCGGCCCGCGGGCCGGTTGAACACGCGGTCCACCCAGCCGTCCGCGCTGCTGGTGATGGACGCCCACAGGCGCCTGGTGGCGTCGCGCGCCTCCCCGGCGTTGCGCACCGCACACGCCACACCTTCGGGCGTCAGCAACGTGCATCCTCCGTCCCCGCCAATCTCGAAGACCCTGGCCGGGTCGGTCGCTCTGCGGGTGCTCACCGCCGACAACCGCGTCCCGGCCCCATCGACGAGTTGCGCGGACCCGGCCTGTGCGAGGCGCTTCAGATCCACCGGCTGCACCAGGACATCCGTGCGGAGCCAGACCCCCCGATCCGGAGTCCCGGCCACCTCGCGCACCACGGTGAAGGGCACCCTCCAGGCGCGCGCGCGCGGCACCGGCGGCAGCGGATGACCCGACACCACCGTGAGAGGCGCCAGACCGGCGCGATGAGCCGCGACCAGCAGTCGATCGAGGGTCGACAGCGCCGCCACGCGCAGCCCTGCCGACGCCGGTTCGACGACGATGATGCCCGGCCGGACCGCCGCCCTGTCTGTAGACACCGGATCCGGATTGGTGGACGGGATTGAACCCATGCGTGGGCGAACGATGCCCGCTCGCCCGCGCCGCGCCAAGTTCGCGGCGGAAGGGGGCTGAAGGCCAGCCTACGCAGGACAGGCTCAACCATTCCTTCGTTCTCTTCGTGCCTGATACGGTTTCCGGCGTTGTTCATGACCGACCGAAGCGGAGGGAGGTGACGAGACCAATGGGGTCGCGTCTGTACATTCGACATTTCGGAGAACGTCTCGGAGAACGCACGGAGAACGCACCGAGAGCAATGGGGTCGCGTCTGTACATTCGACATTTCGGAGAACGTCTCGGAGAACGTCTCGGAGAACGCACGGAGAACGCACGGGAATCCGACGAGCGGATCGTTTCAAAAGTCGACAACCGTGAACTGACCCCCACCTCCCGGGCGGCGACCGCGGTCACGGCTTCCCCGGTGTCCCACCCGGCACGGGCGATGCCATCCACGCGGCGGCAGCGCGGGGGTCGGTCGGAGGCAGAACTCTGAGCAGAGTACTGCCCCGGCCATCGGCCGCGGCGGGCCAGGGCGATTCGTCGGAATACGGGACCCTCTCCACCTCGATGCCACGGGGATCGTAGAGCCGGACCACATCGCCCCCATTGGAAAGCGCCAAGGTCAGGCGGGTGACGGGGTCGGGTCCGCCAGGGTGGGCCCACTGGAACTTGGGAATCGACCGGGCGACAACGACAAAGGATCCGGGGGGAACCAGGTGCGGAGGAAGCACGCAGGCGACCTCGTCCTGCTGGTCGCGCAGCACCCAGCCGTCGAGATCAACGGCGAACGGGTTGGGATTGTGCAGCTCGATCCAATCATCGGCATCGAGTGAGTCCGACGAATGGTAGTTGATCTCGGTGATCCAGAGTTGGGTGGCCGGGCGGGCACCGGGGTCAGCAGCCTGGAACTCGGCAGTGAGGAGATTGGATTCGCCGGGATCGACGTTCCAGGCGAGTCCGGGAGTCGCGAAGGCACCCCGCGGCGTGGTCCAACCGCGAAAATGAAATCCGGGTCGGGCGACGGGCAGGAGATGATTGGTGATGGCAGCGGGATAGAGTCCGTTCCAGGGGGCGTCGACGAGGAGGGAATTGACGCGGATCCGGCCCGCGGCCGGCGGCTGGGACGCAAGCTGGAGGACACCCGTCTCCGGGCGATGCTTGAAAAAGGCGGCGGCCTGGGTCCTGAAATCGGACGGGCGCCGCAGCGCGAACTCGTGGAGGACGACGAGATTGGACTCCCAGGTGGCCGGGACGAACGGCATGAACTCGGGCTGGTAGGGGGCTCCGTAACCGAGCTGCTCCCAACTCCAGCGTGCGAGATGAGCTGGAATCTCCGGTCGGATCTCGGCGGCGAGGCGCTCGGCGTGGGCGATGACGCGATCCTCGCGAAAGGCGCTGTTCAAAAGGTCGTGAATGCGGCGGACGAAGCGTTGTCGGAAGCCGGGGTTCTCGAGCAGGCGTCGGAGGAGAAGGGTTCGACCTCCGGCGTTGGGCCAGCCGGTACTGGATCCGGAACCCGCCGTCGCGAAGGCAAACATGTCGCGGTAGTCCGCATAATCCCGGGCCATGGCGGGCTCGTAGATCGAGGCCGGCCAAAGCCCGAACCCGTAGTCCTGATCATACACCATCCAACGGAATCGGCCGTGGGGCGTTCGCGGACGCCAGGCCTTGATGTTGCCGATGTCGAAATTCTGAAAAAAGAGAACCGCGATCTGGTAGTCGATGAAGTTGTCGATATCGAGGTAAGTCGAGGCGACCTGTTGGTAGAAGGACTCGATCGACATGGGACGGGACGAGATGAAATCGCGCATCGCGCGATAGGCCACGGCATCGCCGGCGCGAACGTCTCCGTAGCCTTCGATGAGATCGATGGCGGACCGGGGCAGCTCGTGGTGGGCGGCGACGTGATGGTCGGTGAGTTTCTCACGCAGGCCGTAGATGCCCCAGTACCCACCATTCACGTAGAGCACCACGGGTCGATAGGCCTGCCGATCGAGCGAGGTTTCGCCGGCAAGCAGCTCCTGCATGAGCGCATCGCGAAGCAGGGTGAAGGTGCCGTTGACGAAGTAGGAACCGTAGGACTTGGTGTCTCCAAACTCGGTGATCGGCGCACGGGGCGGGATCTGGTG
>CAZYJB010000097.1:0-5321 GCA_964647675.1 uncultured Verrucomicrobiota bacterium
AGGATGGGCAGGTCGCGACGGTCGAGCTTGGGGAAGCGCACCGCGTCCTTCTGGGTGGTGACGACCAGTTGCGCGGTGCGTTTCTTGGAGCGGTTGATGGCGTTGAGAATCTCCTGTTGGGTGTAGCGGTGGTGATCGGCGAAGCGCTTGGCATACACCAGTTCGCCACCCAGCTTGCGCAGGCCCTCCTCGAACGATTCGGGCTGCGCGATGCCGCTCAGCGCGGCGACGCGGCGTCCGCGGATGTAGTCGATCTGTCGCCGTTCCCCGGTGAAGACATCCTCGAAGTAGAGCGGTTGGTGCACGCACTCGATGATGGGCGCGCGCGAATTGAGGGAGGTGAGACGTTCGCGCAGCGCCTGGGTGTTGCCGTCGCTCTTGGTGATGAAGATGACACCGGCACGCGCGATGTGGGAAACGGGTTCGCGCAGCGTGCCGCGCGGCAGAAGGAACTGGTTGCCGAAGGGCTGCTGGCAGTCGACGAGCACGACATCCTGGCGGCGCCCGCGCAGCTTCCAGTACTGGAAGCCATCGTCGAGCAGCAGGGTGTCGCAGCCGAACTTCTCGATCGCGTAGCGGCCGGCCTTCACGCGGTCCTTGTCCACCAGGACGATCACGTCCTTGAGATTGGAGGCGAGCATGTAGGGCTCGTCGCCCGCGCTCTCGGAATCGAGCAGGAGGGAGCGGCCGTCGGAGACCACGCGCGGGGGCGTCTGCTCGCGTCGGAGCAGGAGGCGGTCGATGAATCGGCGCGAGAGCGGCGGCGGCTTGGAGCGGTAGCCGCGCGAGAGGATGGCCACGTTGCGGCCCTGGTTCTTGAGCTCGCGCGCGAACTTCTCGACCACCGGCGTCTTGCCCGTGCCGCCGACCGTGAGGTTGCCGATGGCGATGACCTGCACGCCGAGAGTGGTATCGCGCACGAGGCGCGTGTCGTAGAGCAGCCGCCGGATCTTGATGGCGGTGAGATAGCCGTGCGAAAGCACGCGCAGGGTGAACCGCACGACCGCGGCAAGCCGCCCGCGACGTTGCTCGAAAATGACCTCGAGAAAGAACGTCTCGGCGGTTTCCGTCCAGCGCCGCAGCGATTCGGACATGGGCCGGAGACATTGCGGGCGCGCCGGGGTGGCTTTCCAGAATTAAGCTTTTGACGCTTCCCGGCACGGTCGGCATCGTGCGCCGGCACGTTTGAGGGGCTTGGGATCATCCATTCGTTCCGGCCGGAGATCCCGCCGCCCTTCCGGATTTTGATTATGGCTGAACTCACAGGAAACCTGCTGGTAGCCCAATCGGGCGGCCCGACTTGCGCGATCAACGCCAGTGTCGCCGGCGTGATCACCGACGCGGGCAAACATGAATGCATCGAGGAGATTTATGGGGGCCTGAACGGGATCCTCGGCATCCTGAACGAGGAGTTGATCGACCTGAACGACGAGAAGCGCCGCGCCATCGAGGGGCTCAAGTACACGCCCGCGGCCGCGCTCGGCACCTGCCGCTACAAGCTGGATTTCAAGAAGAACGCGGAGCGCGCGGCGAAGGACATGGACCGCCTGTTCGAGGTCTTCCAGGCGCACAACATCCGCTATTTCTTTTACGCGGGCGGCAATGATTCCCAGGACACCTCCCACAAGATCCACGAGGAGGCCGTCAAGCGCGGCTGGGAGATGCGCGTCATCGGCGTGCCGAAGACGATCGACAACGATCTCCCCCATACCGATCACTGCCCAGGCTACGGCTCGGTCATCAAATACAACGCCACCACGGTCATGGAGGTGGGCTTCGACGTGGGCAGCATGGCCACCGACGACGGGGCGTGCTGCATCATCGAGGTCATGGGCCGCGCCGCGGGCTGGATCACTGCCGGCACGGCGCTGGCCAAGCGTGGCGATCCCGCGGCGCCACCGCACATCATCCTGCTCCCCGAGGTCCCCTTCGATCAGGACAAGTTCCTCGCCAAGGTGAAGGAGACGGTCGCCGCCCATCGCTACTGCGTGGTCGTCGTCGGCGAGGGGATCAAGGACAAGAACGGTCAGGAGATCGGCGCCGACAAGACGCGCCTCGACGCGTTCGGGCATCCGGTGCTGGCCGGCGCGGCGGAGCGCCTGAAGGAGATCGTGCAGGGGACGATGAATCTCAAGGCGCGGACGGTGCTGCTCGGTTATGCGCAGCGCGCCGCCGCCCACGCCGCCAGCCTGGTGGACGTGAACACGGCCTTCGCTTGTGGCGAGGCCGCAGTGCGCGCCGCCGTCTCAGGCAAGAGCGGGTACATGGTCAAGATCGTGCGCCAGACGTCGGCGGACGGTGCAGTGACCTTCGGCACCGACGTGCATCCCCTCGCGGAGGTCGCGAACGTCGAGCACTTCCTGCCGCGCGAGTGGATCACCGAGGACGGCTTCGGGCTCAATGAGCATTTCATCCAGTACGCGCGCCCTCTGATCGAGGGCGAGGTGCGGCCGCCCGCCGAGGGCGGACTGCCGAAGTACGTCGTGCTCGAGAAGAACAAGGTGGAGAAGAAGCTCGCGGCGCGCGCCTGAGCGAGGCCCGGTTCCATAGTCCCTTCCAACAAACGAGCCGCGGACGCCGCGGCTCGTTTTGTTTTTGGGAGACCGGCTAAAGCGGTGGCAAGCCACTCGGAGAAGCGGTGATGGAGTTCGATCTCGCGAAGCCGTGCCCGGTGGCTCGCCGGCTCCGACCGGCGGGTCGGGGCGGAGCCCCGAAAGGGGACCGAGTGGGGAGCCGCGAGAAGGTCGGCATCCCGGAGGGAATGCCGAGTCCCGAGACAGAGCTCGGGACCCACCAGGAATGGTGCGACGACTTGGCGTCCCGCAGGAGGTCTCCTACGCTGCGTGCGTCCCGTGAGCACGAATCCCAAGACCATCGCCGTGCTCGGCACCTTCGACACGAAGGGCACCGAGCACGGGTTCCTGGCTGAACTGATCCGCGCGCGCGGTCATGCGGTGCTGACCATCGACGTCGGCTCGCTGGAGCCTCCGCGTCTGGTGGCGGAGATACCGCGCGAGGAAGTCGCGCGCGCGGCGGGTCTCGATAACGCCACGCTCGCGGCGAAGAGCGACCGCGGCGAGGCGGTGGCGGCCATGACGCGCGGGGCGCCGGTGGTGCTTGCGCGGCTGGCGGCGGAAGGCCGCATCCCAGGGGTCATCGCGCGGGGGGGCGGTGGTGGCACGGCCATCGCCACGGCCGCGATGCGCGCCCTGCCGGTGGGCTTTCCCAAGGTGATGATGTCCACCCTGGCGAGCGGCAACGTCGCGCCGTACGTCGGTGTGAAGGACATCGTCATGTTCCCCAGCGTGGTCGACATCGCGGGCCTGAATCGCATCTCGCGCCCGCTCCTCGCGCGCGCCGCAGGCGCCATCTGCGGCATGGTGGAGGCGGTGATGCCGGCGTCGGACGACAAGCCGGTGGTGGTGGCCAGCCAGTTCGGCAACACCACGCCGTGCGTCGAACGCGCCAAACAACATCTCGAGCGAGAAGGCTTCGAGGTGGTGGTGTTCGCGGCCACCGGCACGGGCGGTCGCACGATGGAGTCCATCATCGAATCGGGGGTGGTGTCGGCCGTCCTGGATCTCACCACCACGGAATGGGCCGATGAATACGTCGGCGGCGTGCTCACGGCAGGCCCGACACGGCTCGATGCCGCGGCGCTTGGCGGCGTGCCGGCGGTGGTCTCCACCGGGTGCCTGGACATGGTGAACTTCGGTCCGCCGGAGACCGTGCCGGTGCGTTTCCAGGGACGCCGCTTCTACCCGCACAATCCACAGGTCACCCTGATGCGCACGACGCCGGAGGAAGGCGCGGAACTGGGCCGCATCCTGGCGCGCAAGATCAATGCCTCCACCGGCCCGGTGAAGGTGTTGCTGCCCCTGCGCGGTCTCAGCGTCATCGGCGCGCCGGGCGGTCCCTTTCACGATCCGACGGCCGACGCGGCGCTGCACGACGCGTTGCGGGCGGGATTGAGGCCAGGCATCCCGGTCCTGGCCCTCGATTGCGCGATCAACGATCCGGTGTTCGCCGATGCCGCGGCGGCGGCGCTGATCGAAGTGGCGGCCCTGCGCCGGAGCCCGAAGGGAAGCGGTAAGTGACGAGGGGCGATCGCAACTTGCGCTTGTCGCGCCGCCAAACTCCGCCATCAATCAACCGCATGAATTCACGAGCCTCCACAAGGAGCGTCCCGCGGGCAGCGGTCGCCATGACGCTGGCCGCCGCCGGTGTCGCGTGCGCCGCCGAGCCCACCAACTGGCCGCGCTGGCGCGGTCCGGACGACACCGGGGGCCGGGCGCAGGGCTCCTATCCGTCGAAGTGGGATGCGGCGGCGGTGCGCTGGAAGTCGCCGCTGCCGGGGAAGGGGTGCTCGACGCCGATCCTTTGGGAGAAGCGGTTGTATCTCACGGCGCCGATCGAGGGTCGCGATTCGGCGCTCGCCTTCGACTGGGAGGGCCGCGAGGTGTGGCGCACGCCGCTGGGGACGGAGACCGCGGGCAAGCATCGCAACGGTTCGGGCAGCAATCCCTCCCCGGCCACCGACGGCGGCGGGGTCTTCGTGAATTTCAAGAGCGGGACGCTGGCCGCGCTCGAATTCGACGGTCGCGTGCGCTGGCAGACCAACCTGGTCGAGCTCTATGGCCGCGACACGTTGTACTGGGATCATGGCACCTCGCCGGTGTTGACCAAGGACGCGGTGGTGATGGCGCGCATGCACCAGGGCGAATCGTGGCTCGCCGCCTTCGACAAGAAAACCGGTGCGCTGCGCTGGAAGGTGGCCCGCAATTTCGAGACGCCCACCGAGGGCGACCACGGTTACACCACGCCGATCGTGATCCCTCAGGGGAATCAGGAGGCACTTCTGGTCTGGGGCGGACAACATCTCACGGCCCATCGTGCAACCGACGGCTCCGTGATCTGGACCTGCGGGGATTTCAATCCCGAGGCGCGCGCGTACTGGCCGGCGGTGGCCTCCCCGGTGGTGGCGGGGAATGTGGCCGTCGTCCCCTTCGGACGCGCCGATCGCGGCCTGCCGCGTCTGCACGGCGTGCGCCTGGGCGGTGAAGGCGATGTGACGGCGTCCCACCGGCTCTGGAAGCGGGACGATGTCGGCACCTTCGTCCCCACGCCTGCCGTGGTCGGCAACCGCGTCTACGTCGTGCGCGATCGCGGCGAGGTGGACTGCCTCGAAGCCGAGACAGGCAAGACCGTGTGGAGCGACGCCTTTCCGCGGGCCAGTGCCAACTTCTACGCGTCGCCGCTGGCGGCGAATATGCGGCAGGGCACGGGGCGGGTGGGCTCCGTGCCGGAACACCTGCTGGAGC
>CAZYJB010000097.1:5331-9210 GCA_964647675.1 uncultured Verrucomicrobiota bacterium
GGGTGGGAAACTCTACGCGGCGCGCGAGGACGGCGTGATCTTTGTCGCGTCGATTGAGAACGGATTTCGCCTGCTCTCGGAGAATGCCATGGGGGAACGCGTGATCGCCTCGCCGGTGCCGGCGGGCGACCGATTGTTCGTGCGCGGCGAACAGCACCTGTACTGCATCACCGCGAACTGAGGCATACCGGGTTCTTCCCGATCACGCACAATTTCTTCCGAGGAGCCATCCGCAGATGACGCAGATTCTCGCAGATGAAGAACCGCCCCATGATCTGCGTCCATCGGCGGAGCCTTTCCATCTTGGTTCATTGAAAGCGCTCCTCTCCATGAAGACGCCTTGGAACCACGAAGTTCACGAAGGAACCTTTTCGGTTTCTCCATTCTTCGTGAGCTTCGTGTCCTTCGTGGTGGATTCGATCGGAGATCACCGCCTCCCATGACACATCGCGCTCGTCGGGGGGAGGAACGTCTCGCGGTGCTGACCGTGGCGGGGTCGGACAGCGGAGGCGGCGCCGGCATCCAGGCTGACCTCAAGGTCTTTGCGGCGCTTGGGACCCACGGCACGTGTGCCATCACCTGTGTCACGGCTCAGAATCCGGAGCGCGTGCGCGGGGTGACCCCTCTTCCCGCTGCGGCGGTGGTGCAGCAGATCGAGACCGTCTGGGAAGCATTCGCGCCAGCCGCCGTGAAGACCGGGATGCTCTATTCCCGTGCCCTCATCGAGGCCGTGGCCGCGGTGCTGCGCGAACGCCGCGCGCGGGTGATCGTGGATCCGGTGGCGGTGTCGACCAGTGGCGCCGCCCTTCTGCAACCGGCGGCGGTCGTGGCCCTGCAACGCAAACTCCTGCCGATCGCGTTGCTGGCCACACCGAATCTGGATGAAACCCTCCTGCTGACCGGGGTCACCGTGCGCGAACCTGAGGACCTGCGCACCGCCGCACGCGTCCTGCACGAGCAGTACGGCTGCGCGGCGCTGATCAAGGGCGGGCATCTGGAAGGGGACGAGGCGGTGGACCTCCTGTGGGACGGGCACCACGAATGGCTCCTGAGCGCGCGGCGCGTGAAGGGGGTTTCGAGCCATGGCACGGGCTGCACCTATTCGGCCGCCACCGCCGCCCACCTCGCCCTGGGTTGCGATCTCCCCACCGCGGTGACGCGCGGAAAGGAGGAGGTCACCCAGGCCCTCGCCGCGTCGCGACGGGTGGCGGGCTACGACGTGCTCGAACCCCTGTGGCGGCGCACTGCCTCTCGAGCGTAGTCGGTGTGGTTCGTGGCTCAACCCACTCTTCCGCCGTTCGCGACGCGGGGATCGGGCTTCCCTGCACCGCTTTACTCGCGGCTTCCCAAGCCGTTAAGAAGGGAGCACAGGCGATCAGCCATGGGACCCCTTCCTCTCCACAAGTCGGCCGTCAGCCCTTGGCTGTCGGCGGTTTTCGTTGTCCTGACCGGGCTGGCTGGCGCGCCACCCAGCGCCTTCGGCCAGACGGTTACGGCGACCCACGCCGGGCGGCCCTTCACCCGCGTTGCGCGCGCCAACGTCACCGAAACCGGGATCGGTTTCATCCAGGGCTTTGCGCGGGCTCAAGTGGTCGGTGATGAGGTGGCGGTTGCGGTGCTGGGACCGGGTTTCGTCGGCAGCGGCTGGGTGCTGGGTCGCGGTGGTCCGCTGACCGTGGCCGCGGCCGCGGGCTCGAGCGTGGCGGGCGGGCCGGTGCTGCAGCGGTTTCACGATGCGATGGCCACGCGCGGGGTCGCAGGCGCGGCGCCGGCCTTTGTATTTCCCGCGGGTCCGACCGACGCGGACGGCCTGGCGCGATGGAGTGCTGCGGGGCTTTCGTCCGTGATGGCCTCCGGGACGGTGTTGCCGGGATCGGGCGGGAAGGCGATGAGCCGCATCGGGGAACCGTTTGAGGCAGGTGGCGCGCTGGCCTTCATCGCGTGGCACGACAGCGGTTCCGGGGTGGACTTTCGCGGCGTGTACCGCCTTGTCGCCGGGACGCCGCAGACCGTGGCCGACACCGTGACCTCGCTGCCGGGCGCGGTTGGGGTGCCCGACTCCTTCAGCAGCCAGGTGGGATTCGATGGCGCGACCCTGGCCTTCTGGGCGTCGCGTGGGCCGTTCGCGGAGACACAAGGGCTTTTCAAACAGAGTGCAGCCGGCGGTCCAGTCGTGGCCCTGGTCTCGACCGGTGACGCGATTCCCGGCGGCGGCACGGTGCGCGGCATCACCAGTCCGCCCACCGTCGAGAGAGGCGAGGTGTGGTTCTGCGTGCAGGACGAAGCGCGTCGGAATTTCATCGTGCGCGAGCGCGACGGGGTGCTGACGGTGATGGTGCGGGACGGCGACGTGCCGACGGGGGCCGCCGCGGTGGAAGCGCTGGGTCAGTTGGGCATGGAAGCCCAGGATGGCGGGCTTTATTTCGCCGCGAACAGCGCGGGTGGGGCCGGAGTCTATTTTGTGGACGACGCCGGACTGTCGGTGATCGTGCCGCCGGGAGCGCTGGTGGCAGGCGTGCGTCCCACCTCGATCGTGCTGCAGGACGTGGATGGCGATTCGGACACGATCGTGCTGGCCACTTCGGGTCCGGGCGCCCAACCGGCGGCGATCGTGGCCAACCTGGCGCGACCGGCGTTGCCGGTCATTCTCGAGGCGCCCGCCAACGCCAGCGTCGCGGGCGGGGCCCGTGTCGAGTTGCTGGTGAAGGCGCTGGGCGACGCGCCCCTCACCTACCAATGGCAGGTCCCGGTGGGCACCGTGCCGGCGAGCGAGTCGGCCACGCTCGTGCTGCCTGCCGTCGGCGCGCGGAACAGCGGGTACTACTCCGTGCGCGTGACCAATCACTGGGGCTCGGTGTTCAGCGGCAGCTTCTTTCTCAATGTCGAGGTGGCGCCGGAATTCCAGACCAGGCTGTCGGAAAAGGTGGCCGAGGTCGGGGACACACTTTCGCTGCCGACGATCGTCTATGGCGGTTCGCCGATCGCGTACTTCTGGTCGCGCGATGGCGTGCCCGTGGAGAGCAGTTCGCCGGCCGCGGGCTACTTCGTGAAGCCCGCGGCGACGACCGCGGACTCCGGGTTGTATTCGGTGCTGGCGAGTAATGCCTGGGGCACCGTCCGCGCCGACATCGCGCGACTGGTGGTGAATCCCGCGCCGCCCAATCCGGTCTACGAGGGGGGACGATTTGAGGTGGTGGTGTCCGGCGGCGCGACACTGCCGGGAACCAACGTGGTCCTGGGTCTGGACGCACCCATCTCGACACCTGTGCGCTGGGTCGGGGACGATCTGGTCTTCACGGCTTTCGGTCCGAGCTTCGAGCCGCTCGGGTTGTATCGGAGTTCGGCCGCCGGCCTGGTGGCGCAGTTGGCGCCGGGTACAGGGGTTCCCGGCGGAAATGGAGTCTTCGATGCGGCGCGGGTCATCCCGGCCCTGCGCGACGATCCCCTGGCGTTCATCGGCAGCGTGGCTGGATCGCCGGTGGGGATTTTTATCTATCAAGGTGATCAACTCGTGACGTTGATCGATACCTCGTCCCTGGTCCCGCCCGCGAATCTCGAACCCTTCAAACCGTTCTACACGCACGTGGTGCAGGTCGGGGCGCGGTTCGCCTTCGCCAACCAGGGGAATGCAATGCAGGGCGCCTACGTCGCCTCGGCGGACGGAGTCCGGCGCCTGCTGGACACCACGATGGACCTGCCCGTGCTCGGAAAAACCGGGGTGAATGTGCAGGCGTTGGGCTTCGACGGCGAGACCGCTGCCGTCCTGGTGGCGGACCGCACCCTTGCCCAGTCGGCGATGCTGCGTGTGGCGGCCGACGGCGCGGTGTCCGCGCTCCAGAATCAGGGGGGCCCACAACCGGGCACGAACACCACCCTGCG
>CAZYJB010000098.1:0-9207 GCA_964647675.1 uncultured Verrucomicrobiota bacterium
GGTCGGGTGTTCGAACAGGTGGCTCCGGAACACCTGCTGCCGTTGCAGACTCTCTACGGCACGGGGATGCGGGTGATGGAACTCCTTCGGTTGCGGGTGAAGGATCTGGACTTGGACCGGCGGCTGATTGTGGTACGGGACGGAAAAGGGGCGAAGGACCGTGTCACCATGGTGCCGGAGGCCCTGATCGAACCCCTCGCGCGCCAGTTGGAAAGGGTGAAACGCGTGCACGAATCGGACCTGGCTGCAGGCTATGACGGGGTGTGGTTGCCGTTTGCCTTGGCCAGGAAGTACCCGTCTTCCCCGCGGGAGTGGCCATGGCAGTGGGTCTTTCCCACCGCGGCGCTCGCAGTTTTTCAGATCGAGGGCACTACCGCTCCCGGCAGTTACCGGCATCATCTGCCGCCCGATATCCTGCAGCGCGCGATGCGGGTGGCGGTGCTCAAGGCGGGACTCAACAAACGGGCGACACCGCATACGCTGCGACATAGTTTCGCGACGCATCTCCTTGAGGACGGAGTGGATATCCGGTCGGTACAGGAACTGCTGGGGCACGAGGATGTGGCGACGACCCAGATCTATACTCACGTCATGTCGCGGCGTGGCATCGGCGTGAGAAGCCCGTTGGATTCGGGCATTGTGGGTTGCGATCCGCTGGTGCGGCGCGCGTTTCAGCGGGGGACCGGAACAGGAACCGGGACGCAGTCCGCGCCGGAGCGGGAGGGGTAGGTGCGGGCACACTTCGTGCCGGTCACTTCACCGGCGGTCAGGACGCACGGCGAACCTGCAGGGTTCCATGCACTCATTCCGATGCTCCTGACCTTCCCGCTTTCCCCCTGGTTCGAGGTGAAGTCGGGCATCGGTTTGCCGAAAGAATTCCACTCGCCTCGTATTCGGCAAGGACGTTTCAGGTCGATGCAGCAGAATTCAGGGATGAGTCAGGGAACGTCATCGATTCACGAGCGTCGATGGCGCACTTCCTGTTTGGACGGCGCAAGGACTCGCTTTCGCCCGCTTTGCCTTCGACTTGGCGATCGAACCGATCCTGCCGCGGCGGAACCGGGGTTTCGACTTCCGGCCCCGCCGGCGCTCGCGCATGATCCGTGGCCCATGTCGCACGTGAATGGTTCCTTCCTCCCCGATGTCGATGCGCGGATTACGACGCTGCCCAACGGGCTGGTCATCATCGTGCGTGAGGATCACAGCGCGCCCGTCGCGTCGGTGCAAGCCTGGTGCCGCGCGGGGTCAATCGACGAGGGGCGTTGGCTGGGCGGCGGATTGTCCCACGTGCTGGAGCACATGCTGTTCAAGGGCACGACCACGCGCGGTTCAGGCCGCATCGATCAGGAGGTACAGGATGCCGGCGGGCAGATGAACGCCTATACGTCGTTCGACCGCACGGTGTATCACATCAATGTCCCCAATACGGGCGTGCGGGTGGCCACGGATATCCTGTGTGACATCATGCAGCATGCCACGCTGCCGGAGGCGGAACTGGTCAAGGAACTGGACGTTATCCGGCGGGAAATGGACATGTGCCAGGACGATCCCGGACGCCGTTCGAGCCGGCGACTGTTCGAGACGGCCTACACCCGGAGTCCCCATCGGTTTCCCATCATTGGGATTCCCGACATTTTCAACACGCTGACCCGCGAGGATGTCCTGGGCTATTACCGCGAGAAGTACGCACCCAACAACCTCTTCATGGTGGTTGTGGGGGATGTGAACGCAGCGGAAGTGATCACGCAGATTGCCGAGGCATTCGGGCCAGCGAAGGCGCGGTCCATCGCACCTATGGCCCTGGCGACGGAACCGGCCCAGACGGCTCCTCGCGAACTCGTGGAGGAGGCCCCGGTGGAACTGGGGCATTGGCACGCGTCATGGCACATCCCGTACGTCCGCCATGCCGACATCCCGGCGCTGGATGTGCGGAGTGTCGTGCTGGGGGCGGGTCGCAGCTCCCGGCTGTTCCGCGAGGTGCGGGAGAAGGCGGGTTTGGTGCACACGGCGGAAGCATGGACCTACAATCCCGGGAGTCCGGGGCTGTTTGGTGTGAGTGCGGTGGTGGACGGCGACAAGTTCCGCGCCGCGGCCGACGCGACGTTCCAGGAGGTCGCGCGACTGCAGACGGAAGGGGTGCGGGAGGCGGAGGTGGAGAAGGCTTTCAAGCAGATCACGGCCAGTACGTATTCGGTACGAAAGACGATGCATGGCCAGGCCCAGGACCTGGGTGGAAGCTGGTTGTCGGTGGGTGACCTGGGGTTCACCACGCGCTACGTGGAGGCCGTAAGGGCGGTGACGGCGGCGGACGTGCAGCGGGTTGCCAGGCAATACCTGACCCCAGAGAACCGGACCCTGTTCGCACTGCTGCCCGAGGGAGCCCAGCCGGCAGTGACCCGTGCCCAGGCGACCTCGCGGTCGACTGGCATCCAGAAGAAGGTGCTGCCGAATGGTCTTCGACTTCTCATCAAAGAAGATCATCGGCTGCCTTTCGTCGATTGCCGTCTGGTGATGCGGGGTGGGGTGCTGGCCGAGACGCCCGCGAACAGCGGGATCACAGGGCTGATGACCAAGATGCTGATCAAGGGCACGCCCACACGGTCCGCCGAAGCGATCGCGACGGAGATTGAATCGGTGGGTGGAAGTCTCGACGTCTACGCCGGCAACAACAGCTTTGGCGTGACGTTGGAGGTGTTGGATTCGGATCTGGACCTTGGCCTGGATCTGGTGGGCGAGGTGGTGCAGCGACCCACGTTTCCCGAAGGCGAATTGGAGCGCGAACGCGAGTATCAGTTGGCGGGTATTCGCGCGCAGAAGGATCAGCTTCTGCAATTGGCGGCACGCACGATGCGACGCCGGCTCTTTGGCGAGGCCACCTATGGCTTGGACGCCATCGGGACCGAGGAATCGGTGGCGACGTTGGGGATTCCACAGTTGCGCGAGTTCCACCGGCGTCTGGCGGTGCCCAACAACGGGGTTCTGGCCATTTATGGTCGGGTGGACACGGAAGCTGTGGTCGCGGCGGCGGAGCGCGTCTTTGGCGGTTGGCGTCGCGGCGAGACCGGGCTCACGGAGGCTTCCGATCCGGCCGCGCCGGCAGCACCCATTCGCGTGGAGGAGTTGCGCGACAAGAAGCAAGCGGTGCTGGTCCTGGGGTTCCGCGGTACGAGCTTGGTCCATCCCGATCGGTATGCCCTGGATCTGATCCAGGAGTCGTGCAGCGATCTCGGTTCCCGATTGTTCCTGCGCATACGCGACGAACTGGGATTGGCCTACTATGTCGGTGCTCAAAGCTTCGCGGGCCTCGTGCGGGGGTACTTCACTTTCTATGCGGGCACGGAACCCGGGAAAGCAGATCAGGTGGCCGACGAGTTTCTCGCGGAGATCGACAAGCTGCGCCGGGAGGGGTTGTCCCAGGAAGAACTGGCGAGGTCGAAGGCCAAAATCGTGGGCCAAAGGAAGATCGCACGACAGGATCTCGGCTCGTATGCGATGACCACGGCGTTGGACGAGCTTTATGGCCTGGGCTTCGCAAACTCGGATTCGGAGGATGCCCGGATCGAGGCCGTGACGCTGGACGACGTGAGACGCGTCGCTGCGACGTACCTCGATCCCAGGGCCTACATTTTATCTGTGATCAAGCCCAAGGCCTGAGCCGGAACGACGCAGGTAAGGCGCGGGTTTCCATGGGGAAGACCCTTCGAATACGGGCCGATTCTCGACCGCATTGCAATTGGGGAGCGGACTAGGGTTTTTCCCAAAGCGGCATCCACCGAGCGCGTTCGCCTTCCGGCACCGCGAGTTTGAGGGTTGTCTAGCCCGGCGGATGGCTCAGCACCCCGACCGTCACGAACAACGAAGAGCGCGATTGTCCACGCGCCCAGACCTCGTCAGCGCTTCGCGAAACCGCTCATCGTTACCCTCAGACCAAGCTCCCGACGTCCTTGAGCCCAGGCCTCGGCGACCCGGGCCCTGGTCTTGCCGCCCGCTCGTCACCGCTCGTCGTCCCGAAGCCCAGACCTTGGCGATCAGCCGCCCGCCCCCAAAGAAGCGGGAAAGGCTCGACTGGTTCGCCACCCCTTCGACCTCCAGCAACTCGGGCACCCACGCGTCGCGTCGGAGGGCGGCGACACGGGTCAGCTTCCGGGCATCGCCGTGGATGCCGTGGATGCCGTGGATGAAGCTAAAGGCCATCTCGATCGGCAGCAGGTGGTTGTTGGACACCGGCATGGGATGGGGCAGCGAATGCTCCGACCGGCATCGGAACTCCAACGGACGGAACTACCCCCGGAAGGTCGCGCTTCCGGCGTGGGCGGATGGCTTCTGCTCGGTGAACTCGATCGCAATAGCGGCCCCGTCCTCTTGGAACTCAAAGGCTGGTGTCACCGATTGGTGAACCGGGCGTCTGCCCGACGATGAGCTTGATTCCATTCCCCACCGATCGGTTCCCAATCGGTGGCTCGTCTTCAACTGCGTCGTTCCGTATAGGGCCGGTCCGGAGCCTCGGAGTTCAGCGCTTCTTTAAGGCTTCCTCACGACGCGCGCGGAACTCAGAGCCCGGCTTCCATTCAGGCCACTGGTCGGTCTGCGCCAGGTCGTGGCCCAGACGCAGCAGAAGCTGGGTGTCTTCGACGGCCCCCGCGAAGTCCCACCATGGCTTCATCTCGTCCGAAACCTTGTGATAATCGTGTTCGAGGTACTCGTCGCGGCGCATGCGACCGTAGCCGGCCGGACGCCCGATGACCTCGTCGGAGATGGAATCGAGAAAGAGCGCGGGCACGCCGACCTTTGCGAACTCGAAGTGGTCCGAGCGGTAATACCCGCCCTTCTCGGGCTCGGCTTCCGGCCGCACGACGCGATTCTGCGTGCGCGCCGCCTGGGCGAGGAGATCCTCCAGCGTATTCTGGCCACTGCCCACGACGCCGATGTCGCGCTGGCGTCCCACCACGTTGACGCCGTCGATGTTCAGGTTGGCGAGTGTGGAGGTCAGCGGGTAAAGCGGATGTTCGGCGTAGTATTTGGCGCCCAGCAGTCCCTGCTCCTCCGCGGTGACCGACAGGAACAGGATCGTGCGGTCCGGGCGCCGGGGCAGCCGCGTGAAGGCCTCGGCCAACTCGAGAAGGGCTGCGGTGCCGCTGGCGTTGTCGAGGGCGCCGTTGAAGATCTGATCTCCGTCGAGGCGGGTGTCCTGGCCGAGATGATCCCAATGCGCGGTGTAGACGACGTACTCGGACCGCCGGGTCGGGTGCGCGCCCTCGAGCCGCGCGATGACGTTGCGAGACTGCAGGCGTCGAAGCGTGTTGGACGTGGTGGCTGAAAAGGTTGCGCCCAACGGAATGGGGCGGAAGTCGCGCGAAAGGGCGCGCTTTTTGAGGTCGGCGTAGTCGAGTCCGGACTCCTGCGCCAGGCGTTGCGCCCGTTCGAGGCTGATCCAACCGCTGAGAGGGACGCGGTTGGTGTTCCCGGAGTCGGTCTGGAGGTCGAAGTTCTCGCGACCCCAGGAATTGATGACGACGAAATAGGGGTAGCCGGCGGGTCCGGTCTCGTGAATCACCAGGGCGGCAGCGGCTCCCTTCTTGGCGGCGATCTCGAACTTGTACGTCCACCGACCGTAATAAGTCATGGCGTTCCCGCGGAACTGCTCTGGATCGAGGCCCCCCGGGTTCCTGGGGTCGGGCAGGGCTGGATCGTTCACCAACATGACCAGGGTCTTTCCGCGAACATCCGCGCCCTTGAAGTCGTCCCAACCGTATTCGGGCGCGACCACGCCATACCCGACGAAGACCAGGTCCGAGGCGGGAACGTCCACGCGCTCGCGGACCCACGGTGACCAGGCCACGAAATCCTGGGGAAACTGCCAGGCGTCGTTGGTTCCGCCGCGGGTGACCTGTGCCTCGACACGGGATCGGATGCCGACCAGGGGAACGTCCTGGTACCAGGAGCCGTCCGGGTTTCCCGGCTGGAGGCCGAAACCCTTGAACGTGTCGACGAGATGCTGGAGCAGGGCAGGTTCGGTGGGATCGCCCGGGCCGCGGCCGCCATACCGGTCGGCCGCGATCAGTCGCGTGCGTTCCGAGAGGTCCACAGCGGTGATGCTGTCGAGCGCCTCCTTCAGATCAGCGGCAGGCAACGGGAGGCTCGAGCATGGAAGCAAGACGAACAGCCAGGCGAGGCGTGGCAGGGGCACCAGCGGCATGGGTTCAGATTAGCGGGCGGCTCGGAAACTTGCCATTCGGGATCGTGAAGACGCCGGGAGAAATTTGCCGTGAAGCTCGCGCCGTTCGCAAAAAAGTACCCGTGTGGGAAGTCGAGGCTTGCCTTCAAGGGGTTAGAGCCATTTGGCTCACGGCTCGTCGACCGCGTGCTACGGAGTTTCCATAGGCGGATTTGTGGACCATGGATCGCCACCGGGGTGGTCCTGATGGCGTTGCCTCCGTTGGCAGCGGCGGAAACGGGCGGGCCGCTGGCGCAGTTCGTTGGATTCGAAGAACCGCGTTACCAGGTGGATGCCCTGGCTTCGACCTTCCGCGTCCGGGTGGTCCTCGAGCCGCTGCGCGAGGCCGGGCTCATCAGTTATGGCGTGACGTTGAGGTTCGACGCCAACGCCTTCGAAGTCGGACGCCCGGGGATCGAAGTGCCCGCCATGCTGGACTTCAACGGGTTCCTTGGACCCGGCGCGTTCGTCGAGTCCGGCCCGGGATTTGCCTCGGTCAAGGGCACGGTGGACCTCACGGCGCAGGCGGCGCTTCGCTATGATGCCAGCCTGCTGGCGACTTTCGTTCTCGTTCCCAGGGACGCGGTCCCCGGGGTGACCAGCGACCTGCTTCTCGAGCCTTTTTATACCGCGGGACCGAACGAGGCGTTGTTCGTCACCGGCGACGGCGGCGTGCTTGATTCGGAACTCGTGTTTGGTCGTACGACCATCGAATTCATCCCGGAGCCTGGACCCGTCGCCCTGTCCGCCCTGGGTGCGGCGCTGCTCGCCCGCACCTTGCGTCGGGATCGTGCCTGGGTCACCCGGATTGGAGCCGCCGCGGCCTCCGTTAAATGGAGGGGAGGCGCATGAAAGCGGACCTCCTGCGACGCGCCTTCGACGTGGAACGATTGGAGCCGCGCGTGCTTCTTTCGGGCGCGGCGATGCCCGAATTCTCTGAGGAAGATCTTGCTGGCGGAGGAGCAGGCGAATCGGGCGTCGCGAGGGTTGTCGAGATGCCGATGGGGACTGACGAGCAGGGGATGCACGCCTCTCTCATCCCCGATTCCGGCCCGCTGGAATCCGTGTTCGAGTCGTCCGAGGGATCCGACATTCTCACCGACCTCGGCGTTCCTTTCGAGCTCGGAGAAACAGGCGACGGGGGCGGAGCGTCGGACGAGAAGGCGCCAGCGCAGGCGACGGACGAACCCGGTTTGGAACCTTCGGCGCTCGGTGCTGAGCTCAGCCTGTCGTCCGCGCCGGAGGCTGGCGGTGGGGAGGCGACCGCGGGCCTTGCCGACGACTCCGATTTGGCGGGAGACGATCTCGCGACGATGTCCCTCGATTCGACGACCGACGATGTCGAATCGCGACCGACCGAAGCCGTGGCAACCTTGGAAGACACCGGCGAACTGGCTGGCGGTCCGGGTGATCGGATATCGGTGGAGGACTCTGGAGACCTTGAGGTCGTGTCGACCGCTGGGACGCAGGTGGCAGCCTGGCTGGTCGAGACGCTGCGCGCCGCGAATGCGCCTCCCGGCGGCCTGCTGAGTGAACTGTTTGAATTTGCGAGTGTTAGCGAGTCTGAAGGGGAACCATCCCAGACCCGGGCCGTGGCATTGCATTCGGTTGGTCTCCATGAAACCACCGCATCCGGCGTCGTTTCCGCTGATGTCACCTGGTCCGGGACGGTCCGAATTGCGGCAGATTTGACGGTAGCCGCGGGAGTCACGGTGACGGTACAGCCTGGGACGGTCATTAAGGTGGGGCGTGGGGTGGGGATCTTTGTGGGGGGCACCCTGAGTGCCCAGGGAACCGCGGACCAACCGATCATCATGACCTCGGTGGCGGACGATACGGTCGGCGAGGATCTCACCGGCGCGGGGGATTCAACGGGGACCGCCGGGGATTGGGAGCAGTTGATTTTCCAGCCCGGCTCGGGCGCCTCGATCCTGAGGCAGGTGGAAATCCGTTTCGCGGGGATGACCAATCCGGGCAACAACGATGTCCGGGACGCGGTGCTCATCCAGGCCGGATCGAATCTCTTACTCGAGGATGTTCGGATCCGCGATGTGGCCAACCATGGCGTGCGGGTGGTCGACAGCAGTCCGACCCTGAGAAGAGTGGATGTGCAGCGGGCGGGAGCGAATCGGGGTGGCGTTCCGTTTTATTTGAATCTTGCTGCGCGGCCGGTGCTGGAAGCTCTGAGTGCGTCGGACAACGGCAGGGAGGGAATCTGGATCGACGGCGGTGCCTTGGTGGCGCCCTTGACGCTCTCGTACCAGGGGATGCCCTACCTGTTCACCATCGACCTGACGGTCGACGCTGCCCTGACCGTGGGACCGGGGGTCGTGATCAAGATGAACCCGGGGGACTTCCTCTGGCTCCGGGCTCCGACGCAGTTCCTCGGCACAGCGCAGGCGCCGATTGTCATCACCTCGATCAAGGACGACACCGTCGGCGGCGACACCCAGCACAACGGTTCCGAAGGAAACGCGGAGCCGAGGGTCGGAGACTGGCAGCAGATTATCTTCGAAGGCAGCTCCGGCGCGTCGGTCATGCGGCACACGGAGATCCGGTACCTAGGCATGACCAATCCCGGGAATAACGATGCCCGGGATGCAGTGGCGATCCAGGGAGGGGCGACCACGACCTTGGAGGATGTGCGCATCCGCGACGTGTTCCACCACGGCGTGCGGGTGGTGGACAGCAACCCCATCCTGCGCCGCGTCGACGTCCAGCGGGCCGGCCCAGCGCGAGGCGCGGTGCCTTTCTACTTCAATTTGGTGTCCCGTCCGGTCCTTGAGGGCCTCTCCAGCGCGGGGAACGGGAACGAAGGGATCTGGATTGATGGAGGCGCACTGACGGCACCACTGACCCTGGACTACGTGGGGATGCCCTACCTGTTTACCGTCGATCTGACCGTCGACGCCGCACTGACGGTCGGGGCAGGGGTGGTGATCAAGATGAACCCGGGCGACCTTCTGCGGTCGATACAGGGCCCAGTGCCAGCA